>NZ_NCVH01000004.1:0-29714 GCF_002096855.1 Streptococcus mitis
TTTTATGGTTATGAGAAGTCATTTGAGTCGCTTAAGCAATTGGAACAAGCCATTGTAGACTATATTGATTACTACAACAATAAACGAATTAAGGTAAAACTAAAAGGACTTAGCCCTGTGCAATACAGAACTAAATCCTTCGGATAAATTATTTGTCTAACTTTTTGGGGTCAGTACATTTTGAACCGCTTTTTCTTATTTGTCGCCCTTGTTACGAATAACAAAGCCTGTTTGCTTTTCGCTTGAAGTATTGCGTGGTTTTTTATTGTCTTTATTACGGTAACGTCTGTCTTTATCAAAACGATCGTTCCCACGACTGCCTTTCTTGAAATCATCACGGCGACCATTACCACGGCGATCACGATCTCGACGGTCTCCTCGACCTCCCTTACCTTTGCCACCAAAGCCATTACCTGATGGTTTAAATGGTAGTGGTTTTTCACGTGCAATCTCAACTTCCGGTAAGCTGTCAGGATCTTGGACAGTCAGACTCAAGATATACATAGCCAATTCTTCTGGACTAAATTCGGCAGCTAACTTACGAGCATCTTTAGCAAATTTCTCAAAGTTCCCACGAATGGCTTCGTCTGCGAAATCACGTTCGATTTTCTTGAGCGCCACTTGCTTTTTAGCTTGGAAGGCTTCGTCTGCACTAGCAGGTTTGAGACCTTTCATGCGTTTTTTAGTCAAGTTTTCGATGATTTGGAGGTAGCCCATTTCATTTGGAGATACAAAAGTAATAGATTGACCTGACTTACCAGCACGCCCTGTACGACCGATACGGTGAACGTAACTTTCAGGATCTTGTGGAATATCGTAGTTGTAGACATGAGTCACACCTGAGATATCCAAACCACGTGCTGCCACGTCTGTCGCAACTAGAACATCAAGATTCCCATTTTTGAAATCACGAAGGACACGAAGACGTTTGTTTTGATCCAAATCCCCGTGAATGCCTTCTGCACGGAAGCCACGAATTTTAAGTCCACGAGTCAATTCATCCACACGGCGTTTGGTACGACCAAATACAATAGAAAGTTCAGGTTGTTCTACATCCATGAGACGGGTCATGGTGTCGAATTTTTCTTGTTCCTTGACACGGATATAGTACTGGTCCACCAGCTCTGTTGTCAATTCTTTGGCAGCAATCTTCACATGCTCAGGTTCTTTCATAAACTGAACACCGATACGTTTGATGGCATCTGGCATAGTTGCTGAGAAAAGCAAAGTTTGACGGCTTTCAGGGACACGTGAGATGATAGCTTCGATGTCTTCAAGGAAGCCCATGTTGAGCATTTCATCTGCTTCGTCAAGGATAAGAGTTTCAATATCTTGTAATTTCAAGGCCTTGCGTTTAATCAAGTCCAAAAGGCGACCTGGAGTTCCCACCACGATATGGGCACCAGATTTAAGAGCCTTAATTTGTTTTTCAATGCTTGATCCACCGTATACTGAGCGGACTTTGACTCCCTTACTACGACCAAAGCGGAAGAGTTCCTCCTGACTTTGGACAGCGAGTTCACGAGTTGGAGCGATGACCAAGGCTTGGATAGTTGCTTCTTCTGTACGGATTTTTTCAAGGGTAGGCAAGCCAAAGGCTGCAGTTTTCCCTGTACCAGTCTGTGCTTGACCGATAACGTCCTTACCTTCAAGAGCCAAGGGAATAGTTTGTTCTTGGATAGGACTGGCTTCTACAAATCCAGCTTTTTCAATCTCTGCTAGCAAATCAGCAGACAAGTTTAATTCATTAAATTTCACGTTATTCTTCTTTCTAAAGGTGGTGCGAAGCCACCCTATAGGGCTTAGTTTATACTTTTCTTTTTATGACGTATTTTCATATACTGGATATAAAATCGTGTTGCTTCTTTTCCACAAAAGAAAAGTACTGTTTTCTTTGCAACCTATCTAGTATAACACAAGACCAGAGCAAAAGATAGCCTAATCCATCGATAAACTCATGTAAACGATTTTTCAGAGAAAATAAGGATGAAATTTCCACTATTTCATAAACTTTTTTAAAGCGTAGCAGAATTGTGCAAAAGTTTTTTTCTTGTGCTAGAATGAAATTCGAATAGGAGGAACTCTAAATGTTAACTTATGATTTAATCGTTATCGGATTTGGTAAAGCTGGTAAAACACTAGCTGGTAAATTGGCTTCAGCTGGCAAAAAAGTTGCCCTCGTTGAACGTAGCAAAGCTATGTACGGTGGAACTTGTATCAACATCGGATGTATCCCAACTAAAACTTTGCTAGTTGCTGCTGAGAAGGACTTGTCTTTTGAAGAAGTCATTGCTACCAAAAACACGATCACTGGTCGCCTCAACGGTAAAAACTATGCGACTGTTGCTGGTACAGGCGTCGATATCTTTGATGCGGAAGCTCACTTCCTTTCAAATAAAGTCATCGAAATCCAAGCTGGTGATGAAAAGAAAGAACTGACTGCTGAAACAATCGTCATCAACACTGGTGCTGTTTCAAACGTCTTGCCAATCCCTGGACTTGCTACAAGCAAAAACGTCTTTGACTCAACAGGTATCCAAAACTTGGACAAATTACCTGAAAAACTTGGAATTCTTGGTGGCGGAAATATTGGTCTTGAATTTGCTGGTCTTTACAACAAACTTGGAAGCAAGGTCACAGTCCTAGATGCCTTGGATACTTTCCTTCCTCGTGCAGAACCTTCCATCGCAGCTCTTGCTAAACAATACATGGAAGAAGACGGTATTGAATTGCTTCAAAATATCCGTACTACTGAAATTAAAAATGACGGTGACCAAGTGCTTGTCGTAACTGAAAATGAAACTTACCGTTTCGACGCCCTTCTTTACGCAACTGGACGCAAACCAAATGTAGAACCACTTCAACTTGAAAATACAGATATTGAACTAACTGAACGTGGTGCTATTAAAGTAGACAAACATTGTCAAACAAACGTTCCTGGTGTCTTTGCAGTTGGAGATGTCAACGGTGGCCTTCAATTTACTTACATTTCACTTGATGACTTCCGTGTTGTTTACAGCTACCTTGCTGGAGATGGTAGCTACACGCTTGAAGACCGTCTCAATGTACCAAACACAATGTTTATCACACCTGCACTTTCACAAGTTGGTTTGACTGAAAACCAAGCAGCTGATTTGAAACTTCCATACGCCGTTAAGGAAATCCCTGTTGCAGCCATGCCTCGTGGTCACGTAAACGGAGACCTTCGCGGAGCTTTCAAAGCTGTTGTTAATACTGAAACAAAAGAAATTCTTGGAGCAAGCATCTTCTCAGAAGGATCTCAAGAAATCATCAACATCATCACTGTTGCTATGGACAACAAGATTCCTTACACTTACTTCACAAAACAAATCTTCACTCACCCAACCTTGGCTGAGAACTTGAATGACTTGTTTGCGATTTAAGTTGAGATTTAATCGTATCGAACAGCCCTCCTTGGGCTGTTTTTACTTCTGCGAAATCTCAAATCTGTCTTTTCCCTCTTTTATGATATAATAGAAACATGAAATTAAAAACTACCTTGGGCCTTCTTGCTGGGCGTTCTTCCCACTTCATTTTAAGCCGTCTTGGCCGTGGAAGTACGCTCCCAGGAAAAGTCGCCCTTCAATTTGATAAAGATATTTTACAAAACCTAGCTAAGAACTACGAGATTGTCGTGGTCACTGGAACCAACGGAAAAACCTTGACAACTGCCCTCACTGTCGGCATTTTAAAAGAGGTTTATGGTCAAGTTATGACCAACCCAAGCGGTGCCAACATGATTACAGGAATTGCGACAACCTTCTTAACAGCCAAATCTTCTAAAACTGGGAAAAATATTGCCGTTCTAGAAATCGATGAAGCCAGTCTATCTCGTATCTGTGACTATATCCAGCCAAGCCTTTTTGTCATCACGAATATCTTCCGTGACCAGATGGACCGCTATGGTGAAATTTATACAACTTACAAGATGATTTTGGATGCCATTCATAAGGTGCCTACGGCTACTGTTCTCCTTAATGGAGACAGTCCACTTTTCTACAAGCCAGCTATTCCAAACCCTGTACAGTATTTTGGTTTTGACTTAGAGAACGGCCCAGCCCAGCTGGCTCACTATAATACTGAAGGAATCCTCTGTCCTGACTGCCAAGGCATCCTCAAATACGAGCACAATACCTATGCCAACTTGGGGGCCTATATCTGTGAAAACTGTGGCTGCAAACGTCCTGATCTCGACTATCGCTTGACAGAACTGGTTGAGTTGACCAACAATCGCTCCCGCTTTGTCATTGACGGACAAGAATACGGCATCCAAATCGGTGGACTCTATAATATCTATAATGCCCTTGCTGCGGTTGCCATCGCCCGTTTCCTCGGGGCTGATTCACAACTCATCAAGCAAGGATTTGATAAGAGCCGTGCTGTCTTTGGACGTCAGGAAACCTTCCATATCGGTGATAAGGAATGTACTCTCGTATTGATTAAGAATCCAGTCGGTGCAACTCAGGCTATCGAGATGATTAAACTAGCACCTTATCCATTTAGCCTATCTGTCCTCCTCAATGCTAACTATGCTGATGGGATTGACACTAGCTGGATCTGGGATGCTGATTTTGAACAAATCACTGACATGGACATTCCTGAAATTAACGCTGGCGGTGTTCGTCATTCTGAAATCGCGCGTCGTCTACGAGTGACAGGCTACCCAGCTGATAAAATCACTGAGACAAGCAATCTGGAGCAAGTTCTCAAGACCATTGAGAACCAAGACTGCAAGCATGCCTATATCCTGGCTACCTATACTGCTATGCTGGAATTCCGCGAACTGCTGGCTAGTCGTCAGATTGTTAGAAAGGAGATGAACTAATGGTTTATACTTCACTTTCCTCAAAAGCTGGCAATTACCCTTATCAGCTCAACATTGCCCACCTCTATGGAAACCTCATGAATACCTACGGGGACAACGGCAATATCCTTATGCTCAAGTATGTGGCTGAAAAACTGGGAGCTCATGTAACAGTTGATATCGTTTCACTTCATGATGATTTTGATGAAAACCACTATGATATTGCCTTTTTCGGTGGTGGCCAAGACTTTGAACAAAGTATCATTGCTGGTGATTTGCCTGCTAAAAAAGAAAGTATCGACAACTTTATCCAAAATGACGGTGTTGTCCTTGCTATCTGTGGTGGCTTCCAGCTATTAGGCAAATACTATATTGAAGCTTCTGGAAGACGCATCGAAGGTCTCGGTGTCATGGGACATTACACACTCAACCAAACCAATAACCGATTCATTGGTGACATCAAGATTCACAATGAAGATTTCGATGAAACCTACTATGGATTTGAGAATCATCAGGGCCGTACCTTCCTCTCTGATGACCAAAAACCACTGGGACAGGTTGTCTATGGAAATGGAAATAACGAAGAAAAGGTCGGCGAAGGGGTTCATTATAAGAATGTCTTTGGTTCCTACTTCCACGGGCCTATCCTCTCTCGTAATGCCAATCTAGCTTATCGCCTAGTCACTACTGCCCTCAAGAAGAAATATGGTCAGGACATTCAACTCCCTGCTTATGAGGACATTCTCAGCCAAGAAATCGCTGAGGAATACAGCGACGTCAAAAGCAAGGCTGACTTTTCTTAAACCAAGAAAAACCATATCAAAGAACTCCGATAAGATAGCGGAGTTCTTTTTGTCTTTTCTTTTACCCTTCTCCCTTGCATTTTCTCTCTTTTTTTGCCAAAATAGAGGGGTAGAAAGAAGGTAGCATATGTCTAAATTACAACAAATCGTAACATATCTTGAATCAGAAAAACTAGACGTCGCTGTCGTATCTGACCCCGTCACTATTAATTACCTCACTGGCTTTTACAGTGATCCCCATGAACGCCAGATGTTTCTTTTTGTCCTAACGGATCAGGAACCCCTCCTCTTTGTCCCAGCCCTTGAGGTTGAGCGTGCTACTAGCACTGTTTCCTTCCCAGTTGTGGGCTATGTGGACTCTGAAAATCCCTGGCAAAAAATGAAACATGCTCTTCCACAACTTGACTTCAAACGTGTCGCTGTCGAGTTTGACAATCTCATCTTGACCAAATACCATGGCTTGAAAACCGTTTTTGAAACTGCTGAGTTTGAAAACCTCACACCTCGTATCCAACGTATGCGCCTCATCAAATCAGCTGACGAAGTGCAAAAAATGATGGTTGCAGGTCTCTATGCGGACAAGGCTGTTAAGGTTGGTTTTGATAATATTTCTCTTGATAAGACCGAGACAGATATCATCGCTCAAATTGACTTTGCCATGAAACGTGAAGGCTATGAAATGAGTTTTGATACCATGGTCTTGACTGGCGATAACGCTGCAAATCCACACGGTATTCCAGCAGCAAACAAGGTTGAAAATGACGCCCTTCTCCTCTTTGACCTTGGTGTTCTAGTTAACGGCTATGCGTCAGATATGACTCGTACAGTCGCAGTCGGCAAACCTGACCAATTCAAGAAAGATATTTACAACTTGACTCTTGAAGCCCAACAAGCTGCTCTTGACTTTATCAAGCCAGGTGTGACTGCACATGAAGTGGACCGTGCTGCTCGTGAGGTCATCGAAAAAGCTGGTTACGGTGAGTACTTCAACCACCGTCTCGGTCATGGTATCGGTATGGATGTCCACGAATTCCCATCTATCATGGAAGGAAACGACATGGTCATCGAAGAAGGCATGTGCTTCTCTGTTGAACCAGGTGTCTATATCCCTGGTAAAGTCGGTGTTCGTATTGAAGACTGCGGTGTTGTTACCAAGGATGGCTTCGACCTCTTTACAAGCACCAGCAAAGACTTGCTTTATTTTGATTAATATTCTTTGAAAATCTTCCCACAATAAAACGCATAGTATCAAGTTTTCAACACCTGATACTATGCGTTTTTCTTATTTGAAAGACTTTTGACTCAGCCTCTTTACTTAATCTTCTTGATACTCTGACTAATCACAAACCCTACAATCATCCCTACCATATTTTGCATGAAATTTGGTAGAATTTCTGGTAGGGCTGCTGCCCAGCCATTCATCAAAGTAGAACCCAAAGCGTAACCCCCTACCATGGCAATCGTTGCTAAGATAAGGCCTAACCACTGAGTTTTTCCTTTAAATCCTGAGAAAAATCCCTGCAAGCCATGGTTAACCAAGCTAAATAACATCCACTGAGGATAGCCTGATAAGAGGTCAATCAAGAAACCTGCTAGTCCTCCTACTACAGCCCCTTCACGACTACCAAAGTAGAAGGCCGCAAAGAAGACACCCGCATCTAAAAGAGTTAGAATGCCTGTCGGTGTTGGAATTTTTAAGAAATAACCTAGAACCACAGAGAGAGCGGTTAATAGGGATACAAGGGCGATTTTAGTTGTTTTGGTTTGCTTCATATTGTCTTACTCCATACTGATCTGCTTGTGCAATGGCACGGTAAACGAAAGCCTTAGAGCTTTCTACTGCTGGTAAAAGTTCATCACCTTTGACTAGATGACTGGCAATGCTGGAAGCAAAGGTACAACCTGCACCAGCATTTTGCCCTTGAATGACAGGATTTTCTAGAACTGTAAAGTTTTGTCCATCATAAAAGACATCCACAGCCTTGTCCTGACTAAGGCGATTGCCTCCCTTGATAATGACTGCTGGCGCTCCTAAGTCATGCAATTTCTGTGCTGCATTTTTCATGTCTTCCAAGGTTTTAATTTCCTGACCAGCTAATAATTCTGCTTCAGGAAGATTAGGCGTAATCACACTGACATGAGGGAAAAAGCGAATCAACTCTTGGCAAAGTTCACTGACAGCTACATCGTGCGTTTCCTTGCAGACCAATACAGGATCCAATACCACAAGCACTCCTGGACGCTGCTTTATAAAGTCCAATGCCTTCTCAGCCACACTGACAGTAGGAAGAAGACCAATCTTAATTCCCCCAAACTCCACATCACGCAAGCTATCTAATTCATGTTGAAAAATGGTATCGTCAGTTGGAAAGACTTCAAATCCCTTTTCTGTTAAAGCTGTCAAGCAAGTCACTGCTACAAAGCCATGCAAGCCGTTCAAGGTATAAGTAGCCAAATCAGCGGACAAACCACCACCACTAAAAATATCATTTCCTGAAAGTGCTAAAATACGATTATTCTTCATAACGAATCTCCTTTAAATACAAACCATTTGGTGCTGCAGTGGGACCTGCAAGTTGCCTGTCCTTTTTCTCCAAGATCAGATCAATCTGCTCCACCGGCATGCGGTTATTGCCAATTTTGAGTAGCGTCCCCACCATATTGCGAATCTGCTTATACAAGAAACCATTTCCTGAAAAGGTAAAGGTCAAAAACTGACCTGTCTCATCAACTGTTAAACTAGCGTCTGTAATGGTACGAACCTTATCCTCTACACTAGTCCCAGAGGCTGTAAAACCGGTAAAATCATGGGTTCCCTCTAACTTTTTGATTGCAATCTGCATGCGTTCCACATCGAGTGGATAGGGAAAGTGAGTGGCATAGTGACGGCGCATAGGATTCTTGGGACGTCCTCTATCCACAATAAACTCATAGGTCTTGCTATGCTTAGCATAACGGCAATGAAAATCATCCGCCATAAGCTCAATCGAAATCACATCAATATCTTCAGGGGACTGGGTGTCCAAAGCAAAACGGAGCTTCTCCTCATCCATCTGATAAGGTAGGTCAAAATGAATAACCTGTCCCAGAGCATGAACCCCACTATCTGTCCTACCAGCACCGTGAACAGTAATAGCTTGCCTCTTATTTAACCTGGTCAAGGTTTTTTCAATTTCTTCCTGAACGCTACGCGCATGGGGCTGGCGCTGAAAGCCAGCAAAGGCGTAACCATCATAGGAAATAGTTGCTTTATATCTCGTCATAACTTCTATTTTATCAAGAAAATAATCTGTAGACAAGGTCCTAAAATAAATACTGTATGGGTACAAAATTCCCGAAAGAAAAACTTAGGAAACCAATCCTAAGCTCTCTTTTGAAGTAGGTACATGACAAAGATAGAGGTTACAATCAACCATGAGCCTAAAATGGCAAAGACCAACATGCCATTGTGAGTTAGTAAGCCAATCGCACCTAGAACGAATGGAGTCGTAAAGGCTCCGAAACTACAGCCTAAAACTGCAAATGAAGTGGCTTGATTGAGGAGTTTAGCTGGAATTCTTTCAGAGACCAGTTGAAAGACCGTAGTCAAGGCTACACTGTAAGCAAAACCAGCAAGAATGCTTCCTGCCACTACCACCCACAAGGATGGAGACAGGGCAATCACGATTTGCCCTAGGCCGAAGGTAATCCCAGACCAGAGGAGCAATTTTTCCTTAAAGATAGAAATCAAGAAAGAAAAACTCACCCCAGCCACAATCCCAATCAACTGCATGACACTAAGAACAAAACTAGATAACTGGGCATCTCCAAGTCCTCTTTCCACCATCAAACTTGGAATACGGATGGTAATAGCTGTATTGGTACAAACTACAACTGCTGCTTCAATAGCTAGGATAAAAATCAAACCTTTCATTTCCCGAGTTAAGCGACTTGCTTCTTTCTCTTTTTTCTTGACCTCTTTCTTTTCTTTTCCATAAGTGACAAAGAGCAGATAAAGGGTCAGCACCAAAAATCCAGCACTATAGGCTAGGAAGGTAGCTGTCCAACCAAAGGTCAACAACTGGCCGACTGCCAAGGTAATGAGAGAAGCCCCAACGACCTCTGCAGAACCGCGTAGCCCTAGCATCTGAATTCGCGTTTTTCCTTGATAGCGTTCACTGATAATGGAAATGGCCTTGGCATTGATCATCCCAACACCCAAACCAAAAAGAATCCGTGTTCCAAAGACAAAAGGATAGGCTTGATACCAAAAGGGTGCTGTTCCACTCAGTGATAAAATCAGCAAGCCCAAACTAATCTGTAAACGCTCAGGAAAGATTTTTTCTAAGAAACCATTTAGTAGTAACATAATCATGATCCCAAAAGATGGCAAGCTCGCCAAGAGCTCAATTTGTTCCTTAGGATAACCTTGATAATAGTCAAACATGGCTGGTAGGGCACTTGAAATCGAAAAGGACGTAATCAAAACGAGGGAGAGAGCCAAAATACTGGCCCGTTCTAAAAATTGTTTCATGAAATCTCTTTCTATATTTTCTCTTAATCTTCTACTCTTTTGAGAATTATAAAGCAAGAAAAGAAGAAGCCCCATTGGTTTGTAGACTCCTTCTTAAACTCGAAAATGAATCCCTTGTGTCTTAAGATGACTTTCTCTTGATTTGCTTAATAAAGTAGAAGATAAATCCTGCCACCATATAGGCAACAAAGATAATCAGACACCACTTGAACACGACATCCCACCCCTTGTTCACATTCAAAAAGAAGTAAGGGAAGGGACTGACCTTAGAATTAGGAATGTCTAATTTCAGTACCAAGCCATTAAAAAGAGCAAAAATCATATACAGCAAGGGTAAAATCGTCCACACAACTGGATCCCAGATTTTGTATTGACCCTGTTTGTCAAAAAAGAGGGTATCTGCTAAAAACCAGAGGGGAACGATATAGTGGCAAAGGAAATTTTCTAGAGTATAAAAATTAGTCGCAATAGGCGCTAAGAGGAAATGATAAATCACACAGGTAATCATGATACTCATGGTGACCCCACCTTTTAAGCGCAAGAGGCTTGGCCTTTGCCAATTTTCACCTAAACGGCTCATAACCTTTAGAAGATAGAGCGTAAAAATCGCTACTAAAAGATTTGACAGAACCGTATAATAGAGAAGCATCCCAAATCCACCATGCTTGGCGATTTCAAGATAAACTCCCGTAAAAGCCGCTAGAAACAAGAAGATACGGCTATAAAATATAAGTTTGTAGTTCTTTGACATGCTTAAATTTTCTTCACAAACTCTGATTTGAGTTTCATGGCACCAAAGCCATCAATCTTACAGTCGATATTGTGGTCGCCTTCTACGATACGGATATTTTTCACGCGCGTCCCTTGTTTCAAATCTTTTGGCGCACCTTTTACTTTCAAGTCCTTGATGAGGGTTACAGTATCACCATCAGCCAATTTATTCCCGTTGGCATCGATAGCAACAAGACCCTCTTCTACATCTGCAACTTCAGCAGGATTCCACTCATAAGCACACTCTGGGCAAACCAGTAGGGCACCATCTTCGTAGACATACTCTGAGTTACATTTTGGGCAATTTGGTAAGTTGTTCATGGTTTCTCCTTATCATCATTCACTATTCTTTGAAAATCAAAATTTCTCGAACAGCAACTATTATACCTTAAAATCATTATTTTGACAAATATAGAAAAAAACCGATATCAATCTATCGGCTTTTCTACATCTACATTCTTTTTTCAGCTTCTGCTTTGATTTTTTCAACTACTTCTTGAATGTTCAAGCCAGTTGTATCAAGGTAGACAGCGTCCTCTGCTTGTTTGAGAGGCGAAGTCTCGCGATGACTATCCTTGTAGTCACGCGCAGCAATTTCCTCTTTTAGGGTTTCAAGGTCTGTTTCAATTCCCTTGGCAATATTTTCCTTGTAACGGCGCTCTGCTCTTTCATCTACCGAAGCTACTAGGAAAATTTTCAATTCTGCTTGTGGCAATACAACAGTCCCAATATCGCGACCATCCATGACAATCCCACCTTGCTGGGCAATCTCTTGTTGGAGAGAAACTAGTTTCTCACGTACTTCAGGAATTGCTGCAATAGCAGAAACATGATTGGTCACTTCATTTTCACGGATAGGATGGGTAATATCCACATCTCCTACAAAGACAAGCTGTTCTCCAGTTTCTGAGCGCCCGAAACTGATTGGATGCTGGTCCAATAAGTCTAAGAGTTCTTCAACTTGTTCAACTCCTAATTGGTTCTTGAGAGCCATGTAGGTCGCTGCACGATACATAGCACCTGTATCTAGGTAGGTGAATCCAAAATCCTTGGCAATAATCTTTGCGACCGTACTCTTGCCACTTGAAGCAGGACCGTCAATAGCAATTTGAATCGTCTTCATTTATGACTCCTATCTAGTCTTAATCACATCTCCAGGATTTGCAAACCAAGATCCTGTAGCCATATGCCCAGGATTCAATGCTTCTAATTGAGCAATTGAAATACCTGCACGAGCGGCAATAGCTGCTTCTCCTTCTCCAGCCATAACTTTTGTAGTTCCTTCTGGATCAGTTGGATGTTCTGAGCTACTAGATGACTCTTCTACCTTCTCCTCTGAACTAGAAGATGCCTGCTCTGAACTACTACTAGAAGTAGAAGAAACTTGCTCTACTTTTGTATCTGAGTCATAAAAATCTTTCAAGGCTGCTGTGCGATTACTCCCACCCGATGAAAGATAGATAAGAACAATAATCATCACGACTACAATCACAAAGAAAATACTTGCTAAAATAGTCAAGATACGATTAGCCAGCACTCCTCCACCTTGTTCTCTCTTACGACGTTCTGATCTTGTTTCTTCTTGATTCTCATAAATATCTTCTTGCCACGGTTCTTTTGCCATACCTTACTCCTTGTTTTTTTTTACTTTTCTTATTACAATATAAATATGAAAATCACACTTATACCTGAACGTTGCATTGCCTGTGGGCTTTGCCAAACTTATTCTGAATTATTTGATTACCACGATAATGGAATCGTGCGTTTTTACGATGACCCTGACCAACTAGAAAAAGAAATCTCTCCTAGTCAGGACGTCATAGAAGCTGTTAGAAACTGTCCGACACGTGCCTTGATTAAAGATTAACTCTAATATCGACAGGAACGTTCCACTCCTTCTAGTTTAGCATATTTCCATGCAAAATTATAGTCTTTTCTCTTTATTTTTTTCTGTAAAATCAGGAAGGTCGCTTTTTTCTTTGATAAGATAAAGTGGTCTTTTTTTAGTCTCTAGATAAATCTTACTGATGTACTTGCCGAGAATCCCAATGGTCAAGAGTTGAATCCCACCAAGGAAGAGAATAACAGCCATCAGAGAGGTCCAACCTGATGTCGGATTGCCCAAAATGAGGGTTCGAACCACAACAAAAAAGGTCATAAGTAGAGAAATAAAACAAGATAGGAGACCTGCCACAAAGGCTATAATCAAGGGAAAATCTGAAAAATTAACAATCCCTTCAATGGAGTAGAAAAAGAGTTGCCTAAAACTCCAACTGGTCTTGCCAGCCTGCCTTTCGACATTTGGATAGTCCAGATAGTGGGTTTTAAAGCCGACCCAGGCAAAGAGTCCCTTCGAAAAGCGATTGGACTCAATCAAGCTTAAAATGGCATCCACTACAGACCTTCTCATCATGCGAAAATCACGGACACCTGACGGCAGGGCTACTGGACTAATTTTTTTCATGAAGCCATAAAAGAGATCAGCACAGAAACTGCGAAAGAAGGGTTCTCCCGCCCGACTAGTTCTCCGTGTTCCTACACAGTCTAAATCTGCATTTTGGTCTAGTAAGTTTTTCATCTCAAGCAACATACCAGGAGGATCCTGAAGGTCTGCATCCATCACCACCACCAAATCTCCTGTCGCATATTGTAAGCCTGCATAGAGGGCTGCTTCTTTGCCAAAATTTCGAGAGAAAGAAATATAATGAACTGCCGGATTTTGCTCCCGATAGGACTTTAAGAGTTCCAAGGTTCCATCACTTGATCCATCGTCGACAAAGACATACTCGATTTCTGTTTCCAAATCTGGAAGTAAAGCTTCCAAAGCCTGATAAAAAAGAGGAAGTACTTCCTCTTCGTTTAAACAGGGGACAATGATTGACATCACCATCTTAATCTTCAAATCCATTTGGATGCTTGCTTTGCCAACGCCATGCGTCTTCACACATTTGGGTGATGCCGAGTTCTGCTTCCCAGCCCAGTTCTGCTTTGGCTTTTGCAGGATCTGAATAGCAGGCTGCGATATCACCTGGGCGACGGTCTACAATGCGATAAGGAATTGGACGTCCAACTGCTTTTTCCATATTTTGGATAATCTCAAGAACAGAGTAGCCTTTACCAGTTCCAAGGTTATAAACGTTCAGGCCTGAACCTTTTTGGATTTTTTTCAGAGCTGCAACATGACCTTTAGCCAAGTCGACAACGTGGATATAATCGCGAACACCAGTTCCGTCTTCCGTATCGTAATCGTCTCCAAATACTTGCACTTGCTCTAATTTGCCAACGGCTACTTGAGTCACATATGGCAAGAGGTTGTTTGGAATACCGTTTGGATTTTCTCCCAAATCTCCACTCTCATGGGCTCCGATTGGGTTAAAGTAACGAAGCAAGACAACATTCCATTCTGAGTCTGCTGTGTAAATATCGGTCAAAATTTCCTCAAGCATAAGCTTAGTGCGGCCATATGGATTAGTCACTGAAAGTGGGAAATCTTCCAAGATGGGCACTGTATGCGGATCTCCGTAAACTGTCGCAGAAGAACTGAAAATGATGTTTTTACAGTTGTTTTCTTCCATAGCTTTTAGAAGACTAACAGTTCCTGCGATATTATTGTCATAGTAGGCAAGAGGAATGCGTGTTGATTCGCCAACAGCCTTCAAACCAGCAAAGTGAATGACCCCTGTTGGTTCTTCTTGTTTGAAAATGTCACGAAGAGTATCTGTATCACGGATATCTGCCTCATAGAAAGGCACTTCAACCCCTGTAATTCTCTCAACAACTTCTAAACTTTTTCTGTTACTATTAACAAGGTTATCCACCACAACAACCTGATGACCTGCTTGGATTAACTCAATAACTGTATGGGTTCCGATAAAACCTGCTCCACCCGTTACCAAAATCTTTTCTTGCATCTTCTTTCCTCGATTCTCGGATTATTTTTTCTTATTTTACCATTTTTGATAGGGAATGTCATTTGCCATCCTAGAGGGTAGGATAAAATTTCAGTAAAATGCTTATACTCTTCGAAAATCTCTTCAAACCACGTCAACGTCGTCTTGACATGGGTATGGTTACTGACTTCGTCAGTTCTATACATAACCTCAAAGCAATGCTTTGAGCAGCCCGTGGCTAGTTTCCTAGTTTGTTCTTTGATTTTCATTGAGTATTATTCGCTTTTTACTCGTTTGACATAGTTTTCAATTGGGTAGTTTAGAGGGTCCAAGGTCAACTCCTTGTCTTGGATCAGTTGAGCTAGATGGTAGCCAATGATAGGACCAGTTGTGAGGCCTGATGAACCTAGTCCACTAGCAGCATAGACACTTTCTAAGCCAGGTACTTGCCCAAAGAAAGGTGAGAAATCACTGGTATAGGCACGGATTCCCACACGCTCAGCTCTTGAAGTCGCTACTGCCAAGACTGGATAGTGAGGCAAGGCTGCCTCCTCCATTTGTTGGAGTAAGGTTTCATCTACCGTCAAATCAAATCCCATATCATTTTCATGGGTAGCGCCTAGGGATAATTTCCCACCTGCAAAAGGAATCAAATCCCACTCCCCTTCTGGCATAACAACAGGGTAAGCTTCCATGTCTTGGGCAAGTTGATAATCTCGGAGTTGCCCCTTTTGGGGACGAACATCTACTTCATAACCTAAAGGCTCTAACAGATGTCCCAACCAAGCTCCCGTCGCCAAAATAACCTGATCAAACACCTCTTCGTCAATCTGGTAACCCGATGTTAAAGGTGTCAGACTCACTTTTTCTTTGACCAGCTTGACCTGACTGGCTTCTAGCAAACGAGTCACCAAGAGTTGACCATCTACTCTCGCTCCACCAGAAGCATAGAGCAGACGGTCAAATCCCTGCAAACCAGGGAATAATTCGTTAGCTGATGCTTGGTCCAGAATGGCTAACCGGCCTATCAAAGGAGATTCTTCTCTACGCTGGAGGGCTAGTTGATAGAGTTCTTCCAACTTAGTTTTATCCTTTTTCAGGAGAAAGACTCCCGAACGCTGGTAAAAGTCAATTTCTTTCCCTGACTTCACTAAATCAGCCAACAAATCCACATAAAAGTCAGCCCCCAAGCGCGCCATTTTGTACCAGGCTTTATTGCGACGTTTGGAAAACCAAGGACTGATAATTCCCGCTGCGGCCTTGGTAGCCTGACCTTGTCCATGGTCAAAGACGGTTACTTCTAGGTCACTTTCTTTAGAGAGGTAGTAGGCAGCTGTTGCTCCCACAATTCCTGCTCCAATAATGGCAACTTTTTTCATTGTTTTCACTTTCTAACTAGATATGGTGGAAAGGATTGGTCGATGCTTGACTAGGTACAATATCAATTGTCCAGCCATTTTCAGCCTTCCATTGAGTAAGGAGTGCAGAAATTTTTTCCACAAAAAGCACTTCAATATAGTGACCTGGGTCCAATGCCAGTAACCCATCAGACAACATATCCTGGGCAGTGTGGTAGTAAATATCACCAGTGATATAGACATCTGCCCCCTTTGCCAAAGCATCCTTATAGAATGACTGCCCACTTCCACCACAGATGGCCACTCTTGAAATAGGCTTCTGCAAATCGCTCTCTTGATAATGCACCATTCGAAGACTATCTAGACCAAAGACTTGCTTGACATTCTGGGCCAATTTCCCAAATGTCTGAGGCTGAACATTCCCAATACGTCCAATTCCACGTTCAGGACCTGTCTCCTGCAGATAAGTCGTTTCCTCGATACCTAGCATCTGACAGAACCAATCATTGAGGCCATTTTCAACGATGTCAATATTGGTATGGCTGACATAAACTGCGATGTCATGCTTTATCAAATCAATGTAAATCTGATTTTGTGGACGGCTAGCTACCAAATCCTTGATGGGACGGAAAATCGGCGCATGCTTGACAATAATCAAGTCTACACCCTTTTCAATGGCTTCAACCACCGTTTCTTCACGAATATCGAGAGCCACCATGACCCTTTGGATATCCTTGTCTAAAGTACCAATTTGCAGACCACGACTGTCTCCCTCCATGGAAAATTCCTGAGGGCAAAAGGCTTCATACGCATTAATCACTTCACTTGCTAACATGGAGAACCTCCTTGATGGCTTGAATTTTATCTACTAGAACTTGACGTTCTTCCAGATTTTTTTCTGGGATTTGTCCGAGGGCAAACTCTAGCTTAACAGCTTCTTTTTGCCATTTTTGGACAAAGACTGGACTGACCTCTTTGGACAAGAAGGGACCAAAGCGAACATCACTAGCTGATAGCTTCATTTGTCCTGCTTCCACCACCAAAATCTCGTAAAACTTGCCAGCCTCTTCTAAGATACTTTCAGCTACAATCTGAAATTCGTTCTCTTGTAGCCAGATACGCAAGTCGTCTTCACGATTATTGGGTTGGAGGATTAAACGCTCTACATTAGCTAACTTGTCCAAGCCTTCTTCTAAAATCCTGGCAATCAAACGACCACCCATACCAGCAATGGTAATGACCGATACCTTATCTGCCTCTTCAAAGGCTGCCAAGCCATTTGCTAAACGGACTTGGATTTTCTCCTTTAACCCGTGACTTTCAACATTTTTAACCGCGGACTGGTAGGGACCTTCTACAACCTCACCTGCAATGGCACTTTTGATTTGTCCTCTTTCGACCAACTCGATAGGCAGATAAGCATGGTCACTCCCCACATCTAGTAAAATGGCTCCCTGTGGCACAAAGGAAGCCACTAATTCTAATCTCTTTGAAATCATCTTCTCTCACTTTCCAAACTCTATTACCTCTTATTATACCACATTTCAGCTGGCAATCTTGTACCTAAAAAGACCGCAATCCACAGATTGCAGCCTTTCTTTATTTTCTAGCTTGGTAGCGACTGGTCAAAATGAAAATCACGGTAAAGACCAACATCATGACACCATAAACAGGTAATGTTTGTCCTGTTAAGGTTGAAATTTCAAGTAGTTTTTGAATTCTTGGGAAGAGAGCTGTAGCTAGGAAGCCTCCTACTGACCAAACAATCAAGAGGACACGCCATAGGGTAAATGGCATGCAGGCTCTAAATACGGATAAGAAACCAATTGACCCCAAGAGATAATAGAGTAGAGTTGAGATTTCTAACTCAGACCAACCTTGGCTACTTCCAAATATTTTCACAAAAAGAACGCTGAACACAACCATGAGAGCACTTGGTAGAGCACGAAGCATGGATCTTCTGAGGAAGTTTGGCTCAACAGGTTTGATATTTCGCTCAAAAGTCAGAACGAATGGTGGGAAACCTTCCACGAACTGGTCAATCATGGTAATCTGGATCGGAATGAAAGGGAAGATCAAGATCCACTCAGATCGTCCCAGAAGAGCACTGGCGATACAGATAACTGCGAGCAAGAAAGAATAGATGGTCTTTATCAAGAAAATCGGGGCGATATGGGCAATGTTATTGACCACGCGACGACCTTCAAAGAGAATCTCAGGAACATCATTAAAGTCTGAGTTCAAGAGAACCAGATTGGCAATCTGACGCGTCGCCGGATCCCCTTCCGCCATCACGATAGAACAATCCGCCTCACGAAGGGCGAGAATATCATTGACTCCGTCTCCTGTCATAGCTGTTGTATGCCCCGCTTTTTTCAGTGTTTGGATAATGAGTTTCTTTTGATGAGGAGAAACACGTCCGAAAATAGCTGTCTCCTCAGCCATAGTAATCAATTCCTCATCCGTGATTTTCGAGCAATCTACATAGCTATGATAGTCCGCAAAACCAGCCTTCTGGGCAATACTGGACACCGTAACTGGATTGTCACCAGAGATGATCTTGAGACCCACTTCCTGAGAACGGAGATAGTCCAACGTCTCTGCTGCTCCCTCTCGAATCGGATCCAAGATTTCCAGCAGGGCCAGAGCCTGAATATCAGATGGTTTCTGTGGCTTGTGATGGTCTAATTTCTCCTGACTGAGTGCCAAGACCAAGACACGTGATCCTCTCTCTAGAGCCTCTCTGGCTTCTGGGACCTCAGAAGCCAGCAACATCTCAGGCGCCCCTAAAAAAACTGTCCCCAAACCTTCTAACTCTATGGCTCCCCACTTGCGGTCGCTAGAGAAGGGAAGATTGGAAAGCATAGGATAGGCTACCTGACCTTGGAAACGCTGGCGAATAGCTTGAGCTGTTGGATTCTTATCCTCACTATGGGCCATATAGCTTGTCAGGATGCTAGCAATAGCCTCGTCACCATAAGTTTCCGTCAACGGAAGAACAGCTTCTACCTGCATCTTTCCTTGGGTGATGGTGCCCGTCTTGTCCAAACAGAGCATATCCACACGCGCCAAGGTTTCAACAGAGTACATCTCCTGCACCAAAACCTTTTTCAAACCTAGCTTGATAACTGCAGTCAAGAGCGAAGTAATGGTCAAAAGGGCAATTCCCTTAGGTAACATCCCCAAAAGGGCTGTAGACGAGTTTACAACGGACGACTTAAGAGGCAAGCCTTTTAACATCAAGGCTTCTAGCAAGAGAGCCAGACCAAAAGGAATGATAATCTTTCCAGTAAAACCTGCTAACTTGTCCAGCGATTTCATGATACGAGAGTTGATTGGTTTAACGGTCTTGGCTTCCAGCATGAGTTTGGCAGCATAGTTATCAGCCCCAACATGGTGAACTTGAGCCAAAACTGCCCCACTAGCCAAGAAACTTCCTGACAAGAGCAAGGCATCCACTTCCTTTTGCACCAAATCACTTTCTCCCGTTAGCATGGCTTCATTAACCTCCGTAAAGCCTTCCAAAACCAAGGCATCACTAGGAATCTGCTCTCCTGCAGACAAACGAATGACATCTCCTAACACCAATTCTTCAGGATTCAGAGCTACTTCTTGGCCATCACGAATGGTTTTAACCTTTTCCTTGGTCATGAGATTGAGCTTGTCCACCATGTGTTTAGCCCGCAGCTCGGTCACAATTCCAGAAAAAGCGTTAAAGCAGATAACGGCAAAGAAGACCAGATTGCTCCAAGCTTGCACAAAGGCAAGGGCCAAAGCAATGGCAAAGTTCAAAGCGTTAAAAAGGGTAAAGACATTTCGTTTAACGATTTGCCAAGTGCTGGTACTGGCCGAAGCAGTAAAATCATTGACCAAGCCCTTAGCCTGTCTTTCCTCGACTTCTATTTGGGTTAATCCCATAATCTTATTTTTATCCATAAATTCTATCATATCATTTTTTCTAAAAGAATTCTAATCTCACCCCAAATATGCACCTAGTCAAGGGAAAAGTTTGCCAGCCCTCCTTTGATAAGGTATAATAATAACAAGAAAATAATCGAAGGAGATCGCATGTTTTATACTTATTTACGTGGATTGGTTGTCTTGCTCCTATGGTCCATCAATGGCAATGCCCATTATCATAATACTGATAAAATTCCTAATCAAGATGAAAATTATATTTTGGTTGCACCTCACCGCACCTGGTGGGATCCAGTTTATATGGCCTTTGCGACCAAACCAAAACAATTTATCTTTATGGCCAAAAAAGAGCTCTTTACCAACCGTATCTTTGGCTGGTGGATTCGTATGTGTGGTGCCTTTCCTATCGACCGTGAAAATCCTAGCGCCTCAGCCATCAAATATCCTATCAATGTTCTCAAAAAAAGTGACCGCTCTCTCATCATGTTTCCAAGTGGAAGCCGACACTCAAACGATGTCAAGGGTGGCGTAGCTCTGATTGCCAAAATGGCCAAGGTCCGTATTATGCCGGTTACCTACACAGGTCCCATGACTTTGAAGGGCTTGATTAGTCGTGAACGTGTCGATATGAACTTTGGAAATCCAATTGATATCTCAGATATCAAAAAAATGAATGACGAAGGCATTGAAACAGTCGCCAATCGTATCCAAACAGAATTTCAACGTCTGGACCAAGAAACGAAACAATGGCACAATAATAAAAAACCAAACCCACTCTGGTGGCTTATCCGCATCCCTGCCCTCATCCTTGCCATTATCCTCGCTATCCTAACCATCATCTTTAGCTTTATCGCAAGCTTTATCTGGAATCCAGATAAGAAAAGAGAAAAACTTGCTTAAATAAATACAACAATCCCTTGGCAAAAGCCAAGGGATAAATTTTTTATTCGATTTTCCATTTTTGGGCCAACCAGCTAGAAAAAGCTAGAAATCGTTCAGCTACTTGTTCATGGTGTCCATAAGGGTCAAAGACAAACTGGCCGTTCGGATAGCGTTTCTGAAGACTGGTATGGATCTGCTCAGCATAGACTGGTGCTTGAGCCAAGCGATTAGTGTGGTGTTCTCCTTCTGTTTGACCATTCTGTAAATACAGCAAACAGTCCAAATTTTTCACATTTTCTTCCTTGCAGTAGGTCACAAAATCAGGATACCAAAAGGAACCGCAGATCGAAAAGACACAGGAAACCTTGTCAAAGCTGAAAAGACTGTAGACTGCCGCCAAACCACCTAGTGAGTAACCTCCATAAGCAAGGCGAGTTTCGTCCAGGCGATAAAGTGACTGCAACTTGTCTAAAAGGCCTCCAAATAAATGATCATGATAGACGTTTGCCTGACCGCCAAAATCTGGAGCTCCATCTCTCAGAGCCGATGTCGCCCAGGGAGTATAGTCGTCTAAGCGATTTTTAGAGGTCAAACCCACCAAAATCACAGATTCGGAAAGGGACGATAGGAAGTCCAAGTTTCCATCATTCAATAAAATTGCCGGATAGGTTTGATTGGGGTCGTAGTTAGAAGGAAGGCTGATTTTGACTTGAATTCCTTCCCAATCAAACTCATTATTTATTGATAAAGTCATTGATTTTCTCAAGGGAATCAACCACTGCTGGACCATAGTCCATCAATTCATCGTAAGAGATGTTCATGATTTTTTGATTCTTAATTGCAGGAACGCTTTCCAAAACAGCATTTGCCTTCATCAACTCTACTGCTTTTTCATCCAATTTTTTATTGCGGTCGCTGGTTACATAGATAATCAATTCAGGATCCATTGACACGAGATTTTCCAAGGTCAAGCCTGATGTTCCCGTTGCAACGTTTGTATAACCAAGTTGGTTCAGCAAACTTTCTTGCAAAGCAGACTTGTAGGCACCGAAGGTTTCATCATTATAAGCAACCATAATCAAAGCCTTTTTCTTTTCACCTTGGCTTGCTGGATTTGCTTTCTTAACAGCATCAATTTTAGTTTGTAATTGTGCTGCGTATTCATTAGCCTTGTCCTGAACATTAAAAATCATTCCAAGATTTTTGACATCTTCTACGATATTCCCCAAATCTTGCTGAATTGTTGAGAGAGAAGCTTTTTGTGTATAAACTAGGATTTTATTTTCATTCCAAGTGCTAACTGTCCCCAAGGATTTTTCAGAAAACATCATGTTTCGACCCATCACAGCGTCCGGCTCATAAGAAAGGACTGTCTCTTGTGAGACTGTTTTTTTATCCCCAATTTGAGGAATAGTCGCAATCGCGTCCTTGTATTTGTCCGTCACAGCATTGTCTGGGTTAAGCATGCCAACAATTTTATCCTTCAACCCCAACTCCAATAAGATTTCAGTGGTTGAAAGATTGTTTGTGATAACTTTTTCAGGTGTCTTGTCAAAGACTTGTTCGACTTCATTCCCTTTCGCGTCATAGGTTTTGACCGTTAATGGATAAGTCGTCTCTGCGTTAGCCTTTTGACTTGTTTCTGTGCTAGACTGTGTGGTAGTTTTTTCTGTAGTAGTATTGCCACAAGCTGCCATGGTTAGGGTAGCTACTGTTACGAGTATAATGCTTAGTGTTTTTTTCATCTTGTTTTCCTTTTCATTCTTATAAATAGTGAATCATAGCTTGCTGATCCTCGATCCAAGTCACCTGACTTTGAACTCCGTATACAGTTTGCAATGACTCAGGGGTGATGGTCTCCTTTGGAGTACCTTGGTAAAGGATTTCCCCCTCTTTCATCAGATAGAGATAATCCGAATAGCGACAAGCAAGTTGAATATCATGCAGGACAGCTAGAACATTGACCTTGAGCTCCTTCACAATGGCCAACAAGTCTAGCTGATACTTGATATCCAGGTGATTGGTTGGTTCGTCCAGGAGCAAGAGAGTCGGTTCTTGCGCCAAGGCGCGGGCTAATAAGACTCGCTGTTTCTCTCCCCCTGATAAGGACGAATAGAGACGAGTTTTCTTCTCAAGCATATCCACCTTAACGAGGGCATCTTGAACGAGGGCATAATCCCTTTCCCTTTCCTTTTGTAGAAAAGAGAGGTGGGGAGTTCTTCCCAGCAAGACGATTTCTTCAACTGTACAATCAAACTGCAGCTGGTTAAACTGGGTCACAACTGCCATTTGCTTGGCTGTTTCTTTGAGCGTCCATTGTTCCAGAGGCTTTCCATCTAGGCTTATCAAGCCTTTGTCCGCCTTTTCCTGACGATAGAGGAGTTTAAGTAGACTGGTTTTTCCACTTCCATTTGGTCCTAGTATCGTGTGAAATTGATGCCCTTCAACTTTAAGAGAAACTCCCTTGAGGATTTTTTTCTCTCCCAGTCCAAAGTGGACATCCTGACAAATCAAGTCCATATCAGACCCTCACCTCCCTTCGCCTACCTCCAACAATGTAAATAAAGAAGGGAGCACCTACCAAGGCTGTGAAAATACCAATAGGCAACTCAGCATTTGGAATAATGACACGAGAGAGTACGTCTGCCCAGATGACAAAGAGGGCACCTAGCAAGGTTGCAACAGGAAAAAGCCTCTTGTAATTCGTTCCTACTAACCCTCGAGCTAAATGTGGAGTAATCAGACCGACAAATCCAATAATCCCACAGGTTGCCACTAAGACTGCTGTCAGCACAGCCACCATGGTCACATAAAGATACCAATAAAAGCGTAAGGGAATTCCCAAAGTTAAAGCAGCCTCATCTCCCATCATCATCGCATTAAAAACACGATACTGAGTAGCGAAAAATAGAAAGGCCAATCCTACTACTATAGTTGGCAGGACTAAGTCAGACCAAGTAGTCCCTGCAAGCGAACCCATAGTCCAAAACTTAATGGTCATCACACTGTCCGCATTAGCGCCAACTGAGATAATAAAGTTGGAAAAGGCCAGAAAGAGAGCATTGACCACCGTTCCTGATAAGATCAGACTAGAAGTCGTCATCCTTCCCTGCATAGAGGCAATGATGAGGACAGCAATTGTTGCCAAAATAGCTCCAAGAAAAGCTCCAAGGCTAATCATCACTTTTAAACCAAGAATGATGCTTAAGGTTGCTCCTAGAGTTGCTCCCGCAGAGATGCCTAAGACATAGGGCTCAGCGATGGGATTGTTCACTGTAGACTGCATCACGCTACCACACATGGAAAGACCAGCCCCTACTATCAGACCCAGCAATACTCGGGGGAACCTCATATTCCATACAATGGCAAAAGTAGACTTGGAAACCTCTCCTATCTCAAGAGGAAATCCCAACCTGCTCAAAATAATCCGATAGGTATCTCCTAGATCAATCGCAACAGATCCCATTGAAACTGCTAGAAAGAGAGAAATCCCTAAAATA
Organism: Streptococcus mitis; assembly: GCF_002096855.1. Classification (GTDB taxonomy): domain Bacteria; phylum Bacillota; class Bacilli; order Lactobacillales; family Streptococcaceae; genus Streptococcus; species Streptococcus mitis_Y. The sequence goes on from NZ_NCVH01000004.1 coordinate 24,461, forward strand.
CCTAGCAAAATAACTAAAAGTAACACAAATTGCTGGTCTTGTCGGCTTCCAGAAAATTTGGAAAGCATGCAAACCTCCTTAGACAAAATTAAAAATTTAGAAAATTCTCATAAAAAGTATACCATATTTTCAACAATGGAACAAGATGAGAAAAATAAATATAGTTGGTCTTACAATACTAATAATCGTAACCGAAGATTATACTTGAGTATATCGAGGTAAAGTGACAACATAAAAAGCCCTCTGAAAATCAGAGAGCTGATTTGAGCTCGGACTAAAATCCTAGTGAAACAAAAAAATCTACACGGTCAGAAAAGTCTCTATCGTGCCATTTTCATACATGATGTATAGTCCAAGTAGAATGAATACTAAGGGCACAATGATTCGCTCGTATTTTTCAACTGTCTCGAATATTAACGGAATAGAGGATAACACCCGACTAATCTCGCATAAGATAATTATGCCGATTACAAACACAAGCAACGCCACGAGGGTCTGTGACCAATCTAACGAAGCAAAATAAGGTATATAGATACCTAAATTATCTCCGCCAGACGCAATTGTCAGCAATGTAACTGTCCAAAACAGTTGATTTGCCTTGCTTTGTTCTAATCTTTCAATAATTTCTTCCTCTTCTTCCTCACCTTCTCCAACAATTGCAAAGCGAATCCCTAAATAGATAGGGATTAAACCAAGCAATCCAACCATCCATTCTTCAGGCATGAAATTAACGACATAAGCAGCAACTAAACTCGCCCCTACAAGTAAGCCTGTGCCTAGATATTGCCCCGCATAAATATGCCATTTCTGTTTATTCTGTGATAGCTGTGCAAATAAAATAATTAAAATAATTAAATAATCGATACTGGTGGAAATATAAACACCAATAGCAGATATGATTGTCTGTCCCATAAAAGCCTCCTGTATTAGTCAGTAATAAATCAGCAGATTTTAGGAGAGCACAGACACATTAATTTAGCTATCGCTAGTGGGTAATGTCGAACGTAGGAAAGCATTTTACTCCTCCTCAAAACGTAGTTATAAAGTAATTTCTAACTGAAATTCGGTGACTACTTCCATGTAAAGTATAACATACTATACTTTACTTCGTAAAGTGTGGGCTCTCCGAGGGGGCTTGCAGACAGCTACTCGACTTTTCAAGTCGAGTAGATGCGCACCTTTATGGTGTAATTAGCTGATATTATTTGAGGTTTTTGTAGTCTCCAAAATTGTGACCGATAAAACAGTTTGAGGCCTTTACGCCAGACTATCTCAGTTTTTGTAGTCTCCAAAATTGTGACCGATAAAACAAGATCAAAGAGAGTCCTATACAAGAACATGTTTTTGTAGTCTCCAAAATTGTGACCGATAAAACGCTAAAGAAGTAAAGCAGCCCCAGAAAGATGTTTTTGTAGTCTCCAAAATTGTGACCGATAAAACCTCAATAAAAAAGCCCTCTGAATATCAGAGAGCTGATTTGAGCTCGGGCTATAATCCTAGTGAAAAAGATGAAACTCCTTGTGTTCATCGAACACTACGTCGTTTCCCTATTTTCATACGGATTTTTGGCGCCCTTAGTATCATAATTCTTGCTGGATAAAACGTTTATAGACTAGGCGACGAGGCGAAGGTTGTACAAAATTTTTAGTGAAACAAAAAAATCTCCCCGAAGGGAGAATATCTGGTTTATTTTACCTTACAGTGCTAGGAACCGTAACCGAAGATTATACTTGAGTATATCGATGTAAGGTAACAACATAAAAAAGCTACCCAATTTAGAGTAGCTTCATTATCAAGATATGCTCAATTGAACACGGCCTAAGCACTTGGCAAAAAAGATAAAACCTCCTAGAAACTGAAGTTTCTTCGTCAATTTTCCTATTTTTGCTTTGTGCTTTTGACGGCCTTTGTATCTTGAATTAGCGACGAAGTCCAAGAGAGTTGATTAACTCACGGTAACGGTTAACGTCGTTTTTACGCAAGTATGCAAGCAAGTTACGACGGCGACCGATTTTTTTCATCAATCCACGGTAAGTAGCGTGGTCTTTTTTGTGTTGTTTGATGTGTTCGTTAAGGTGGTTGATTTCCCAAGTAAGGACAGCAACTTGAACCTCTACTGAACCTGTATCACCTTCGTGACGTGCATATTGTGCAATGATTTCATTTTTTTTCTCTTTTGAGATTGCCATGATGTTTCTCCTTTTTATTTGGCTTCATCCGAGTGACAGGTTGGCATGCCTGCAACCAAGAAGAAGTTATTTGTCTTTACGACAATCCCTATTCTACCAATAACTAACTTCTTTGTCAACAGATTTACTTTCTTGTTTTAAACATGCTATAATAATTATAGCAAGAGATCTAAGTTGTCTGTTTTTTTTAAAACGAGGTGATTATCATGCCTAGATTCTATTCCCATCTCCCCTACTATCTGGTCATATTCTTCTTTTATTGGCCACTTTATGAGTTGTTCTTGCTAGTTGTTTCTGACCCCCTTACACTCAAGGGACTCTATATAAACAATCTTCTCTTCTTTACACCTCTGGTAATCTTGATTGTATCGTTACTCTATAGCTACCGTTTCCGTTTCTCACTTTGGTGGTTAATTGGTAACGGACTGCTCTTTTGCTTTACTATCATAACCTTTGGTGAATTTATCTGGTTTTACTTTTTAGCCTATGAAACCTTTGCTCTGGTGGGCATGGCTTCCGGTATTGGCATCAAGCATATTCTACAAAAATGAAAAACAAAAAACTTTCACAAAATCCTTGAAAAATCTCACAATCATGCTATAATAATCCATAGAGACAAGTCACTTAGTCCCTTTCTACTAGAGAGTGCGTGGTTGCTGGAAACGCATAGGAAGCCTAAACTGATACTACTCTTGAGTTTTTTATGAAAACATAAAACGGTGGCCACGTTAGAGCCAATCAGAGGTGTCCCTCTTTTTTGAGGAACATAAATGAAGGTGGAACCACGTTGCGACGTCCTTTCGAGGATATCGCTTTTTGTTTTTCTAGCTTTCACAATCCTCTATCCCTGTTTTCAGAATAGGTTTAACACATTCGTCAATAATATAAGCAAGGAGAACATCATGATTAACATTACTTTCCCAGATGGCGCTGTTCGTGAATTCGAATCTGGCGTTACAACTTTTGAAATTGCCCAATCTATCAGCAATTCCCTAGCTAAAAAAGCCTTGGCTGGTAAATTCAACGGCAAACTCATCGACACTACTCGTGCTATCACTGAAGATGGAAGCATCGAAATCGTGACACCCGATCACGAAGATGCCCTTCCAATCTTGCGTCACTCAGCTGCTCACTTGTTTGCCCAAGCCGCTCGTCGTCTTTTCCCAGACATTCACTTGGGAGTTGGTCCAGCCATCGAAGACGGCTTCTACTACGATACAGACAACACAGCTGGTCAAATCTCTAACGAAGACCTCCCTCGTATCGAAGAAGAAATGCAAAAAATTGTCAAAGAAAACTTCCCATCTATTCGTGAGGAAGTTACCAAGGACGAGGCGCGTGAAATCTTCAAAAATGACCCTTACAAGTTGGAATTGATTGAAGAACACTCAGAAGACGAAGGCGGTTTGACTATCTATCGTCAGGGTGAATATGTAGACCTTTGCCGTGGCCCTCACGTTCCATCAACAGGCCGCATCCAAATCTTCCACCTTCTCCATGTAGCTGGTGCTTACTGGCGTGGAAACAGCGACAACGCTATGATGCAACGTATCTACGGTACAGCTTGGTTTGACAAGAAAGACTTGAAAAACTACCTTCAAATGCGTGAAGAAGCCAAAGAACGTGACCACCGTAAACTTGGTAAAGAGCTTGACCTCTTCATGATTTCTCAAGAGGTTGGTCAAGGACTTCCATTCTGGTTGCCAAACGGTGCGACTATCCGTCGTGAATTGGAACGCTATATCGTTGACAAAGAGTTGGCTTCTGGCTACCAACACGTATACACTCCACCACTTGCTTCTGTTGAACTTTACAAGACTTCTGGTCACTGGGATCATTACCAAGAAGACATGTTCCCAACTATGGACATGGGTGACGGGGAAGATTTTGTCCTTCGTCCAATGAACTGCCCACACCACATCCAAGTCTTCAAACACCATGTTCACTCATACCGTGAGTTGCCAATCCGTATCGCTGAAATCGGTATGATGCACCGTTATGAAAAATCTGGTGCCCTCACTGGTCTTCAACGTGTACGTGAAATGTCTCTTAACGACGGTCACCTCTTTGTGACTCCAGAACAAATCCAAGAAGAATTCCAACGTGCCCTTCAGTTGATTATTGATGTTTATGAAGATTTCAACTTGACTGAATACCGCTTCCGCCTCTCTCTTCGTGACCCTCAAGATACTCATAAGTACTTTGATAACGATGAGATGTGGGAAAATGCTCAAACCATGCTTCGTGCAGCCCTTGATGAAATGGGCGTGGACTACTTTGAAGCCGAAGGTGAAGCAGCCTTCTACGGACCAAAATTGGATATTCAAGTTAAGACAGCCCTTGGAAAAGAAGAAACACTTTCAACTATCCAACTTGACTTCTTGCTTCCAGAACGCTTCGACCTTAAATACATCGGAGCTGATGGTGAAGAGCACCGTCCAGTTATGATCCACCGTGGAGTTATCTCAACTATGGAACGCTTCACAGCTATTTTGATTGAAAACTACAAGGGTGCCTTTCCAACATGGCTTGCACCACACCAAGTAACCCTCATCCCAGTATCTAACGAAAAACACGTGGACTACGCTTGGGAAGTGGCGAAGAAACTCCGTGACCGTGGTGTTCGTGCTGATGTTGATGAGCGCAATGAAAAAATGCAGTTCAAGATCCGTACTTCACAAACAAGCAAGATTCCTTACCAATTGATCGTTGGGGACAAGGAAATGGAAGACGGAACTGTTAACGTTCGTCGCTATGGCCAAAAAGAAACACAAACTGTCTCAGTTGATGACTTTGTTCAAGCTATCCTTGCTGATATCGCCAACAAATCACGCGTTGAGAAATAAGAGATAAAATCCTAGCTAGCTAAAAAGCAACAACTGAAACATGTACTGACCCCAAAAAGTTAGACAAATAATTTATCCGAAGGATTTAGTTCTGTATTGCACAGGGCTAAGTCCTTTTAGTTTTACCTTAATTCGTTTATTGTTGTAGTAATCAATATAGTCTACAATGGCTTGTTCCAATTGCTTAAGCGACTCAAATGACTTCTCATAACCATAAAA
>NZ_NCVH01000003.1:0-17900 GCF_002096855.1 Streptococcus mitis
AAGTTCATAGATCTGAACTTTATCATCATAAGTTAATTTCATAATAAAAGCACCCCAAAAGTTAGATTTTTTCTGTCTAACTTTTGGGGTGCAGTTCAACAGCTGTTGCTTTTTATATTTTTACTCAATGAAAATCAAAAAGTAAACTAGGAAGCTAGCCGCAAGCTGTACTTGAGTACGGTAAGGCGACGCTGACGTGGTTTGAATTTGATTTTCGAAGAGTATTATTTAATCCGAGCTAGTAGTGATTGACCAAACCACCACACAAGATTTGCTTTCCTGAGTTAGATAAGGTCAATATCCTCAATCCTTGTCTGCTTCATTTTCTTTTACGAGATCGTTTTGTGAATCTTTTTCAGAGAGTTTTTGATCAATATACTTGTCAATGTTTTCATAAAATTCCTTGGTCGCTTCACTATCTAATGTTGGCGAGTTCTGAACTTGATTCACTTTCAATTGAACAGATTGAATACCGTAAGAGGCTTGTTTTTGGTGGAGTGTTTCTAATTCTTCTTCTGAAATCGGATCTCCAACAACCGTCAAGACCAATTCATTGTTACTTGACTTGTAGACTTGATTAATAACCGTATAATTGGCGAACTCTTTTCCTACAAACTGTTTGATCCCTTCTTTGCGCGCTTGTTCTATTGTCAGAGTAACTGCCGAATAGCTAGCTGGAAGAATCAACAATACAATCAAAGATATCAAGCCAATTCTCATTTTAATGCTCAGCTCTTTAAATGAAGTTAAAGGAGATTTTCTCATCAAAATTCTTGTTCCAACAATGTTGGCTAGCATGATAAAGACACAGTTGATCAAGAAAAGATAGAGAGCCCCCAATAAAAATCGTACATTCCCATTAGCTAAACCATAGCCAGCAGTACAGATAGGCGGCATCAGAGCTGTAGCAATGGCTACTCCTGGCACGATATTGTTTGCTTCTTTTTTCCTTGAACCGATCACACCAGCAATCCCACCAGCAATAGCAATGAGGACATCCCAAATGGTTGGAGAGGTTCGTGCAATCAACTCGCTACTTGCATAAGACAAGGGAGAAATCCAGAAATACAGAGTCGAGACAAGCAAACTGACCAACACTTGAGTCAATAAAACCTCTAGAGATTGCTTGATTAAACGCGTATCAAAAATAGCTAAACCGAATCCCAGTCCAACAATCGGTGTCATGAGAGGTGAAATCAACATGGCTCCTATAATGACAGCTGTTGAATTCATATTTAGTCCGATAGAGGCAATAAAAATTGCACACATCAAAATCGCTGTATCTCTCAATCGAACATGAAGGTCATCGTATAATTTCTCACGGTATTCCCGTGTTGAATAATTGGCAGTCATTTGTCCTCTCCTCTTTCCTTATTTAAATTGGTATAATAATTAAAAATAACAGCTGATAAACAGCCAAAAAATATGAGCCCATAAATCGTCAAGAAGACACTGGTAATCCTTCCAATCAAGGTCACAGCTAGGAGATCCCCGTAGCCGACAGTCGTCGAAGTCACAAAAGCATACCAAAGACCGTCTCCGTAATTTGTGATAGCAGGTTCAACTAGGAAAAGCACGCCTCCTGACCCAAAAACAAAGGTCACAAAACTCAGAGCAAACCGAGTAAAACCCGTAACCTGCATAATATGCCATAACATTTTTAAACGTTTCATTTGTTCTCCTTATTCATACTAGCTCCTGACCGAGCCGTTTTTTTCCAATAATCAAAGTGAAGATAGGACATGATCTCCATCAGAGAAAGATAGACAAACTGATAGATCTGATTTAAGCTGATTATCAACTGATATTGTTTGAAAAATGACTGGAAGAAAGACCAGATATGACTGTCTTGAATCAGTCCCTTCTTAACATTATATCAAAAATTTTACAGTCTTTCTCTGACGAAATTTATCAATTGAACAGATAGATGAAGCAAGAAATTTTTGTTTCCTTATCCGAAGAAGGAAAAACGGTATCTCCTGAACCTTGATACTATGCGTTTTATTCTCTATAATTTAGCTATTTCAAAATTACAAGTTCTCCATTCTTAATTTCCCAAACTTGGTCAAACTTACTTAATAATTCGTTTTGGCGATGTAAAGTAACAATGACGGCACTTGGTAGTTCCAGAACTCTTTCCAATTCCATTTTAAACTGATTAGTATCCAAGGCAGAGAAAGGTTCGTCTAGGATAAGCAATGGATTTTTACGATTTTTCTCACGATTTAAATACATTCGTTGTTGCTGACCACCTGACAGGGATTGTGGTGGAATTTTTTCAAAATCTTCTTCTCTGAATTTTTCATTGAAACTATTGAATAGCGTTACATTATTTTCATAACTCGAAATAAATGTATGTTCTTGTTGCAGAATCATACCGAATCTTCCCCAAAGATGGTCCGAAACAAGCCCATCTAGCACAATTTGTCCTTCAAAATCTTCATCTGTTCCATTTAAAATGTTGAGAAGACTACTTTTTCCAGACCCATTCTTACCAATAAGCGCAATTTTATCCCCTTTTTGAATCGTAGCGGAAGTAATTATCAATTTTGATTCTCCCAGTTGTTTGGAAATGTTTTTCAAAGTAATCGTATCAAAAGAATGTTGAGGTGCTTGAACTGAAACAGGTCTCCCAACAATGTTTTGAAAACTCTTGATTACAGGCTTTACGGACTCTAACATTTGTAAATCATAAAGGATTTCCTGTATTGGTTCAGAAAAAGCATTAATATATCCGAAACTCGCCACCACCTCAGGAATACCGAGTTGCTGGTGAGATAGAGAGTAGGCTAAATAAATAAACAGAACAAGACTAATGAATTCAAAAGAAACACCTGTCAATAAGATGCCTGTAATTTTTGTCAAACCATACTTAAAATACTTATCCTGCAAATTCTTTAGAGAACTCTTTTGTTGATTCAAAAAATGCGACATAGTTAGTTTATTTACCAAATGATGTCCCATGAGCAAATCCTCCAAAGTTCGATAGTAATCTCCTTGTTTTTTCAAGTAAACCTGTCTACGATTAGCGGTCAACTTCCCAACGATTTTAGGAATTTGAATACTAATTCCAGTGGAAAAGATTAAAATCAGTGATACAATAGGATTAATTGTTCTGCTAATAATGAAAGCGTAAATGATGATACGTAAAATTTGTTTGATAAAACTCATCAATGGAGGAAGGTAATCCTTTTCCAACGAATCTAGGTCATTAGATTGATAGGAAATATACTCTGCTACTGTTTTCTGCTTGAAATCGTGGTGACTGAGTCCCAGAAGTGAACGAAACCACTCATTTTTCAAAGTAGTCGAAAAGATAATCCCCTGCTTCCAATCAAGTATCATTTGGATATAGTTACAACTCAAATAGCCTGCCACTGACATAGAGTAACCATATAGAGCTACTTGATAATCCCCTTTGATTAATGCCTGCGTGAAATACGGTAACAAAGCTGTGCAGATATTCGATACTACACCAAAAAGAAAATTAAAGAAGAGATACCATCTAATAGTTTTAAGATATGGTAGCATATACGATACTCCTTGCTAATGCGTTTTTTTACATATCGCAGAACAATCTCTACTATTCCCTATTTCAGATAGTGCGATACTCGGACATTGAGTGCAATAATTGTAAATCACACAAGTACTGCTGTTTTTACTATCATTCAAAATATAATTTGCTATTTTGTAAAATATAGGTCTATCCCATGTTTCTTTGATAGATGTAAAATGAATATTTCCAATACTTCTATTGAAAGTAAGCTTTTTCAGTTTTTCTAACGATTTAGGCTATTTCGTGACACACCCACAATCCGTGAAAATTCTGGTTATATCAGATTATGTGATTTTCGTAAGAATTTTATATTGTCTCCAATCATGGCAGTCTCCTTTTACTTGATAAAACTATTATAACATTTAGAAATTAAAAACTGGTTCAAAATCAATAGAATGTGTGTATTCGATACATTCAATAAATTCTTGGAAACAGTTCTACACCAGTTACACAAATCTATATACACCTATCTCATTCAAAATAAAAAGAAAGCTACAGTTCTTTTAATCCTGTATCAACGATTCATTCTGAAATCGAATAGGAGACATTTCCCAAGTCTACAATTCACTTCATCTCAAATTAATTTTTGTAATTCACCCTTAGTTTATAGATTTTATGCTCAACAAAAGTATAAAGCACACAAAACTTCACTTTGAACCAGTATTTATACTATATTCCGTATTAAAAATTCTATTATTGGTTTTGTAAAAAACAGTCTTCAAATATCCTGAAATATAGCAAAAAGAGATTGGGTAAAAACTCATTGTCTCTTCTCACTCAAGGACTAAGTTCACTTGAGCAAACTGAATCCGCACTATCGTTCCTTTTCCGACCTCAGACTCGATACGAATCTGGTGCCCCAGTTCTTCAGAAATTTTCTTAGATAGGTAAAGTCCAAGTCCAGATGACTGCTGGGTCAGACGACCATTATAGCCTGAGAAACCACGTTCAAAGACTCGGAGAACATCACTGTTTTTTATCCCGATTCCTGTATCCTTGATACAGAGTTCCTGGCCTTCCATATAAATCTCCAGACCACCTTCCTTGGTGTACTTGAGACTATTTGAGATGATTTGTTCAATGACAACTAGCAGCCACTTTTTATCCGTCACGATTTCTTTATCAAGGTCATGTAGATTGACATTTAGGCCTTTTTGAATAAAGAAAAGAGCATATTTACGAATTATTTCCTTGACCAAATCCTCAATTTGAACCTGCTTTAAGACCAAATCATCATGGAAACTTTCTAAACGCAGGTACTGTAAGACTAGATTGGTATAGGAATCAATTTTGAAAATTTCCTGTTCCAACTGCTGCTTCAGTTGGCGGTCGGCTACTTCTGCAACCAAGAGTTGACTAGCTGCAATGGGGGTCTTTATCTGATGGACCCACAAGGTATAGTAATCCAGCAAATCCGTCAGTTTTCTTTCTGAATCTGATCTCTGCTGATAAAGTTCCATCTCACGCGCTTCTAATTTTTCAGCCAAGGCTCTTTCCAAAGGAGATTTGGCTTCCCTCTCCCCATATAGAATTTCCTGGCGATAGACCTGCATCTCCACCAATATGTCCCAAGTGAAAAATAAGATGGTTACAAAGCAACACAAGAGGAAAAAATAGAGAAAGTAAATTCCCAAACTGGCAAATAAAAACTGAAAGAGTAAGAGCAGAAACGTCAAAGAAAGCAGATAAACAAACAGACGACTACGGGAACGTAGATAGGCTAGAAAAAATTGTTTCCAATCAAGCATGCTTCAGTCCGTACCCTATCCCTTTCTTGGTCTCGATAAATCCTACCAAGCCCTGCTCTTCCAATTTTTTACGCAAACGAGCCACATTAACTGAGAGGGTATTATCATCAATGAAAAAGTCACTATTCCAAAGTTCTCGCATGAGGTCATCACGCGCTACGATATTACCCGCATGCTCAAACAAAACGCGTAAAATCTGAAATTCGTTCTTAGTCAAATTTAAGACTTGCCCTTGATAATGTACATCCATGGATTTGGTATTGAGGATAACACCAGCATATTCCAGTAAACTCTCGTCACGGCCGAACTCATAGGAACGGCGTAACAAGCCCTGAACCTTGGCTAAAAGAACCTGCTGGTCAAAAGGCTTGGTCACAAAGTCATCCGCCCCCATATTGATTGCCATGACAATATCCATAGCCTGGTCTCTCGAAGACAGAAACATGATAGGCACCTTGGAAATCTTGCGGATTTCCTGACACCAGTGATAACCATTAAACAAGGGCAAACCAATATCCATGAGGACCAGATGAGGCTCCGACTGAACAAATAGACTCAAAACTTCCATAAAGTCTTCTACCAGCACCACTTCAAATCCCCATTCAGAGAGCATTTTCCCGACCTGTTGACGAATGACCTGATCATCTTCTACTAATAAAATCTTGTGCATGCGCTCCTCCTTTTCTATTATTATAACAGATTTTTCCATGCTCGAAGGTCTGAAACTGAATTTGAAATAGCTTGTATTTAGCCAACAAAATGAGGCAATCCTACTAGCTAATTTGAGGGAAATTTGATAAGATAAATAAAAAGAAAGGATCTCTTATGGCCAATATTTTTGATTATCTGAAAGATGTCGCACACGATTCCTTTTACGACCTTCCTTTGAATGAGTTAGACATTCTAGCCTTAACAGAAATCACCTATCTCTCCTTTGATAATCTGGTCTCCACAAGTCCTAAGCGACTTTTAGACCTAACTCCTCAGGTTCCAAGGGAGCCTAACATGTTGACTAGTAAAAGTCGCCTCCAGCTATTAGATGAACTAGCTCAACACAAACGCTTCAAAAATTGCAAACTCTCCCATTTTATCAATGACATCGACCCTGAACTGCAGAAGCAGTTTGCGGCTATGACCTACCGCCTCACTCTCGATACCTATCTGATTATCTTTCGTGGGACAGATGACAGTATCATTGGCTGGAAGGAGGATTTCCACCTGACCTATATGAAGGAAATTCCTGCTCAAAAGCACGCCCTATGCTATTTAGAGAACTTTTTTGTCCACCACCCTAGGAAAAAAGTCATTCTAGCTGGGCATTCCAAGGGAGGAAATCTAGCCATCTATGCGGCTAGTCAAATTGAGCAAAGCTTGCAAGATCAGATCACAGCAGTTTATACATTTGATGCGCCTGGTCTCCACACAGAATTGACACAGACCGAGGGTTATCAAAGGATAATGGATAGAACCAAGGTCTTCATCCCACAAGGTTCCATCATCGGTAGGATGCTGGAAATTCCTGCCCACCAAATCATCGTTCATAGCACTGCCTTGGGTGGCATCGCCCAGCACGATACCTTTAGCTGGCAAATTGAGGACAAACACTTCGTCCAACTGGATAAGACCAACAGTGATAGCCAACAAGTAGACAGAACCTTCAAGGAGTGGGTGGCGACAGTCCCTGACGAAGAACTCCAGCTCTACTTCGACCTCTTCTTTGGCACCATTCTAGATGCTGGGATTAGCTCCATCAATGACCTGTCTTCCTTAAAGGCGCTTGAACACATTCATCATCTCTTTGTCCAAGCTCAATCTCTCACTCCAGCAGAAAGGGAAAACATGGGACGCCTTACCCAGTTATTGATTGATACCCGTTACCAAGCATGGAAAAATAGATAGTACTCTTGAAAATCAAATGTATACAAAACAAAAGACCTAGAATACATACTTTCATGTGCATTCTAAGTCTTTTTAAATAGAATCTGACTACCAAATAATTCCTTTGTAGGCTATCAAAATGAGGGCTAATAGCAGGACATAAAAGGCAAGGAAAAGCCATTTCATTTTGACACAGAGAGCTACGTACTCCCGAATAAAAGCAGATGGTATGTAGTAGCCTGCCGTCCTACATCCGAGGCCATCTCCCTTCATTTTTAACTTACGAGCATAGGTACTTGTTCTAAAGACATGATAATCATTTGTTACAAAGAGGAATTGAGGTTTGGCTACCAGCTTCTCACCAAGTTCCTTAGAAAAGAGAAGGTTCTCGTAGGTAGTCCTTGATTGGTCCTCCAGGATAATCCCATCTTGGGGAACATCGGTCTCTTCAAGCAGATAGTTTGTAATAGCCTGCGCTTCAGAAATCTTCTCATCTCCTCCTTGACCACCACTAGCAATGATTTTGATATGAGGATTCTTAGAATTGTGGTAAGCTTCTACTGCCTTATCAATTCTCCTCTTTAGCAAAGGTGTTACCTTTTCTCCGTCTAACAAACCTGCACCATGAATGATGATAAAATCATAATGCTTCTTCTTAGGAATAAAGAGATACAAGATAGAGTACAACATAAAACCCACAAAAGCAAAACCAAAAATAAAGTAAGAATAAGCAATAAATGCAAATAAAATGTTTAGAAAGTGATTGGTGTAAAATAATTCATTTCTATCACCCAATCGAAATGACATCAAGGCAAAAAATAACAAAATGACTATTCCAAGGAGCATTGAGAGATAATTAGCCTTTGAACGTCCCTCTCGCTTCAGCAAGATAAGGCCATTATAGATTAAAAAGATGCCACTTAGAAAAAGCAGTATCGGAAGTAAAATAAAGGGAAATATAAAAAAAGCGAAATGAATCTTCTCATACCCATTTTGATAAAAAAGGTAGCCTAGATAAAAATAACTGGAAATGAGGGATAATAAGAATAATACTGGATTCCACAAACTTCTATTATCTTTCCAAAATGACACTATAAAGGCTAATACAATTCCTATAACAAGATACATTTCTTCCTCCTTTAATGATTCTATTTTATCACAATTTTACATAGAGAAAAAGAGGGCATCTACCCCTCTCACTCCTTCATTTGACTCTCTGCATCGGCTACGACCTGTTCTAGACTGGTCTGACCAAGCTCAGCCTCCATAGCCAGCTGGATTCTCTCCAATTTTTGATCCAAAACATCATGAATATGAGCTCCAACTGGGCAATTTGGATTTGGATTGTCATGAAAACTGAAGAGTTGGCCTGTCTTACCAAGACATTCGACCGCTTGATAAACATCTAAAAGACTAATGTCTTTGAGATCCTTAACAATCTCTGTTCCGCCCGTTCCGCGCGCGACTGAAATCAGCTCTGCCTTCTTCAACTGGGACAAGGTCTTTCTGATAATGACTGGATTGACCCCGACACTAGCAGCCAGAAAATCACTGGTCACCTTGCTTTCCTTCCCCTCGAGGGCAATAATTATCAGCATATGAGTCGCAATGGTAAATCTACTTGGAATTTGCATCCTCTTCTCCTTTTTACGAGGCTACCCTGCCTCTACTCTTCTTTTTCTATTATTATACCCTTTTTAGTTGTAATGTCAATCGTTACCACTTTTCAACCAAGCATCTAATTCCCTATCATAGCCCTCTTTCTGGGCTAATTCTCTCAGAAATTCCTGATGATGAGTATGGTGGATACCATTGACCAGACTTTCATAGTAAACCTCAAAATAGGGAAGTTTGAGGTCTTTAGCCAGCTGCAATTCAGCTGCCACATCGTAGTCTACCCGTCGGAAGTCCATATCTACCAAACCCTTGTCATCAAACTCTAAAATCATATACTGGGCCCGCAAGTCCTTCCGCAACTGGGCATCCAAAAAGAAAGGTTGCCCAATCGAACCCGGATTGACAATCAATTGCCCACCAGTCCCGTAACGAAGCAACTGCTGGTGAATATGACCATAAACAGCAATATCACAAGGGGGATTGGTCACCAAGCGGTCAAAGTCCTCTTGTGATCCAGTATGAATCAACTCTCGCCCCCAGTTCTTATCAGGAAGATGGTGGCTAATTCCCACCGTCAAATCCCCAAACTGACGATGAAGCTGGAGAGGTTGATTGTGGAGCATTTCGATTTCTTCTAGGGAAATTTCCTCTAAAACATACTGGCACTGTCGCAAGAGATAGCGTTGACTGGGACGAGTACTATCCAATTCCTTACGGACACCGTGCCAAAGACTGTCTTCCCAGTTTCCCAAAACTCTAGCCGTAATCGGTAGTTGAGCCAACAAGTCCAAAATCCTTCTACGCCCTGTCCCTGGCATGAGAATGTCTCCCAAAAGCCAGTATTCATCCACTCCTAGCTGCCGCGCATCTGCTAAAACTGCCTCTAAAGCAGTGGTATTACCATGAATATCTGAAAGAAGAGCTATTTTCGTCATATCCATCTCCTCGTTTTTTCTCTTGCAATAAGTATAACATAAAAAGTCACAGCTAGAGAAATCTAGCTTTTTTTGATATACTAGATATAGATATTAGACAAGAGGAAGCGAATGACCCCGAATAAAGAAGACTATCTAAAATGTATTTATGAAATTGGCATAGATTTGCATAAAATCACCAACAAGGAAATTGCAGCTCGCATGCAAGTCTCTCCCCCTGCCGTAACTGAAATGATTAAACGGATGAAGAGCGAAAACCTCATCCTTAAGGACAAGGAATGTGGCTATCTACTGACTGACCTCGGCCTCAAATTGGTCTCTGAGCTCTATCGTAAGCATCGCTTGATTGAAGTTTTTCTAGTCCATCATTTAGACTATACAAGTGACCAGATTCACGAGGAAGCTGAGGTCTTGGAACATACTGTCTCTGACCTGTTCGTGGAAAGACTGGATAAATTGCTAGGATTTCCCAAGACCTGTCCTCATGGAGGAACTATTCCTGTCAAGGGAGAACTCTTAGTTGAAATCAATAACCTGCCACTAGCTGATATCAAGGAAGCTGGCGCCTACCGCCTGACTCGGGTGCACGATAGTTTTGACATTCTCCATTATCTGGATAAGCACTCACTTCGCATCGGTGATCCGCTCCAAGTCAAGCAGTTTGATGGCTTCAGTAACACCTTTACTATCCTTAGTAAAGACGAGGATTTACAAGTGAATATGGACATTGCAAAACAACTCTATGTCGAGAAAATCAACTAATTTCTCAAGTCCCCCAACCAACCCTGAAAGTTTTATTTTCAGGGTTTTATTTCTATCATTTGATTTTGCTTTCATTTAATTGTAGAATATTTGTAAAAAAAAGAAAGATAGTTTAAACTATGAAAAAATCACTAAAAATTTTTGCTACATCTAAATGGTTTGACCTCTTTGGGGTTGCTTTGGTCGTTGGGATTGCGATTGCATCTGGTTACCTCAACTCACGCCTCGATAAATTTGTAAACTGGGGACCATGGACAGCTCTTGTTCCCTTTGGATTGATTTCCGTAACCAACGTTGGGATTTCCATGTTATCCACTCGTTTCACGGGGAAATTAAGCAAATGGGGAAATTACTTTGGTATTGTTAATACCATTTTGTCCGGTGCTATTGATTATATCCTTGGAAATAAGGCGGCCATCATTACCTATCCCGTCACCTTCCTCATTTATACCTTTGCTATTAAGAAATGGGAAGCTTCGCAAGAAGGCAGACCCAACCAAATGAGCCAAAAACAGCTAAAATTGGCGGCTATCATCATTTCAATCATCGCCTTCCTCTTTGCCTTTGTGACCAACTATATCGGCTATGGAGGAAAGATGAATCTCCTTGCCTATGTAACAACCATTGCCTTTGCACTCTCACTCATTGCCAATGCTTTTAACGCATTGAAACTAACAACTCAGTGGGGCTTTTGGTTGATTTACAATTTCGTTCAGCTGACAAAAGCTGGTATTCAAGGAAATTTTGCCAATATCGGAAAATACATCTTTTATATCCTCAATGCAATCGGAGCTTTATTTGTATGGAATGATGAAGAAGTAAGATAATAGAAGAAAACTTAAATAAAAAAACAAGTCGACTTAAGAGAATCTCCCTTCTGCTATTTTTATCATTTTACTTGTAACTCCCATTCTTTTGGAGTAGAATGAAGTTAGATAAAAGAGGGAGGTCATCTTATGAAAAAACTCTTTAGAATCCATTTTACAGCAATTGCAGTCATCGATTTGCTACTTTTCGCATTTTTTAACAAAAGACCCGAGACATCTTTGGAGTGGCTCTTGCTCTCTGGTTTTATTTTCCTCCTTACTCAAGGACTCCTGTTATTTCGCTTGGTTGTCCGACTCAAACATCAATTCGCTGAGATTTATCCTCAAATCAATAAAAAGATTCGCTTCTACTATTTAGGGGTTCTCTCCATTGATTTTCTATTTTTTGTCCTCTTAGCCTTCATTAGTTCTCAGCGTTTTTACTCTCTTATGCCAATCATCACTGCTTGTCATTCTACTTTATATTATATGACGGCTGACTACCTAAGAGAACACTATCCAGATTTTTACGATAAACACATCTCTTTATGGGAGTGTCTCTAAGGAAAAGGAGGTTTTAGCATGAAAAAAATCATCTCTATCAAAACCATTCAACTCCTTATCATTGATGGAATTATGCTGGCATTTTTGACATTTAAAGAGGGACTTACTTGGGATTGGATTTTGATTTATAGCGGTTGGCTCATTTTCTTTCATCCTGTGCTACTGACCTATCTTTCTAACCAACTTTGTGACCACTTTAGTCACCTCTATTCCCAGATTAGACCAAGATTCTGGCGTTTTACCTTACAAATCCTTCTATGGGATAGCCTGATTATTCTCTCCTTGCTGTTTTTAAGGGGTATCCCACTTTGCCTTCAGGGAACTCTCCTCATCCTAGGACATCTCATTCCTTCCTATCGCATAAGCCA
Organism: Streptococcus mitis; assembly: GCF_002096855.1. Taxonomy (GTDB): domain Bacteria; phylum Bacillota; class Bacilli; order Lactobacillales; family Streptococcaceae; genus Streptococcus; species Streptococcus mitis_Y. The sequence goes on from NZ_NCVH01000003.1 coordinate 12,235, forward strand.
AAGCCTGAAACAAGATTTCCCAAAGGCCTATCAGGAACAGATTTCATTTTCGAGTATTTTGTAATAGATAAGAAAAACCAAGCCAGCTGGGCTTGGTCTTTCTTATCTATTTTTAGTATCAAGGATAATGGTAACTGGCCCATCATTGACCAGCTCAACCTGCATATCCGCTCCAAAGACACCTGTCTGAACGGGCACTTCTTGCGCTAATTTTTGATTGAAAGCATCATAGAAGTCTGATGCCATATCAGGCTTGGCTGCCCCTGTAAAAGCTGGACGATTGCCCTTCTTAGTATCCGCAAAGAGGGTAAACTGAGAAATAGAGAGAATTTCCCCCTCAATATCTTTGACAGACAGGTTCATCTTGCCTTCTGCGTCTGAAAAAATCCGCATATTGACAAGCTTTCTCACAGCATAGTCCAAATCTTCCTCTTGGTCCTCTGGGCCAACACCAACCAGCAATAGGAGCCCCTGATTGATTTTTCCCTGAACCTGACCTTCGATACTCACTTGGGCTTTCTTGACACGCTGAACGATAATTCTCATAGCAATCCTTTCTGGTTATATCAAACCAACTTAACCATTAGTCCGTTTGACAGAATAGACTTCTGGCACACTCTTAATCTTATCAACTACAGTAGTCAGCATTGAAAGGTTTGAAATGCCAAAGGAAACATGGATATTAGCAAACTTCATATCCTTGGTTGGTTGGGCATTGACCGTTGAAATATTCTTGGTTGTGTTTGATAGAACTTGCAACACATCGTTCAACAGTCCTGTACGGTTGAGACCATAGATATCGACATGGGCCATATACTCCTTATTTGAGTTTGAATACTGGTCTTCCCACTCCACATCAAGGAGACGTTGCTCGTAGTTTTCTTGGGCGCGCAGGTTCATACAGTCCACACGGTGAATAGCCACACCACGACCCTTGGTAATGTAGCCGACAATATCATCACCAGGTACGGGGTTACAACACTTAGCAATCCGCACTAGGAGACCTGAGGCACCTTCAATCACCACTCCACCCTCATGCTTAACCTTAAGGGTTTCTTTGTTCTCAACCTTGACCTCGCCACCTTTGACAAGTTCTTCTGCCTCAGCCTTGGCCTTGGCACGTTCTGCTTCACGGCGTTCCTTTTCAGTCAGACGGTTAAAGACAGTAATAGCTCCAATTTCTCCAAAACCAATGGCCGCAAAGAGGGATTCTTCTGTCTTGTAGCTGGTCTTTTGAAGAACTTGGTCCATGTGACGCTTGTCCATGAATTTATTGGCCACATAGCCATTTTCTTGGAACTGAGCCATCAGCATTTCACGACCCTTGTTGACAGACAATTCCTTATCTTGATTTTTAAAGAATTGACGAATCTTGTTACGAGCCTTGCTGGTCTTGACCATATTGAGCCAATCACGGCTCGGTCCAAAGGAGTTAGGGTTGGTGACAATTTCAACCTGATCCCCTGTCTTTAGCTTGGTTGTCAGTGGAACCATGCGACCATTGACCTTGGCACCAGTCGCTTTTTCCCCGACTTTTGTATGGATTTCATAGGCAAAATCAATAGGTCCTGAATCTTTTGGAAGAGAGCGGACAGCTCCATCTGGGGTAAAGACGTAAATCTCCTCAGCCAGATAGTTTTCCTTAACTGAATCGACAAATTCCTTGGCATCATCGGCCTGGTCTTGGAGCTCCATCATCTCCTTGATCCAGTTCATTCCAATGGCTGATTCCTTGCTGTTGACCTGCCCCTTAATACCTTTCTTATAAGCCCAGTGAGCCGCAACCCCGTACTCTGCCACCTCGTGCATTTCCTTGGTCCGAATCTGGAATTCAATCGGTCCTTTTGGTCCATATACAGTCGTATGGATAGACTGATAACCATTAGCCTTGCGGTTAGCGATATAGTCTTTGAAACGACCTGGCATTGGTTTCCAAAGTTCATGCACATAACCAAGCATGGCATAAACATCACTTTGGGTATCCAAAATACAACGAATGGCAATCAGGTCATAGATTTCCTCAAAACGTTTTCTCTTATCCTGCATTTTGCGGAAAATCGAGTAAATATGCTTGGGACGACCGTAAATCTTCCCATTTAGATGACGATCTGTCGTATATTCCTCTAATTTTGTGACTACCTCATCCACCAAGGCTTCACGCTCTCTGCGTTTTTCCTTCATCATATGGGTAATCTTGTAAAACTCCGTTGGGTTGAGATAACGGAAAGATAGGTCTTCTAATTCCCATTTGACACTGGAAATCCCCAAACGGTGGGCAAGTGGGGCATATATTTCCATGGTTTCTTTAGAAATACGCTCCTGCTTGTCTTTTCGAAGGTGTTTCAGGGTCCGCATATTGTGCAAGCGGTCAGACAGTTTGACCAAGATAACACGGATGTCCTCAGACATGGCCATGAGCATCTTGCGATGATTTTCCGCTAATTGTTCCTCGATTGATTTGTACTCGACCTTACCAAGCTTGGTAACCCCATCAACGATTACCCGCACATCAGGGCCAAACTCTCTCTCCAAATCATCCAAGGTCGCATCTGTATCTTCCACCACATCATGCAAGAAACCACAAGCTACCGTTACGGCATCCAGCTTGAGCTTAGCTAAAATACCTGCCACTTGGATAGGGTGAATAATATAAGGTTCACCTGATTTACGATATTGACCACTATGGCATTCAACGGCGTAAACCAAGGCTTTATGTACAAAAGCAACATCCTCTTCCGTTAAATATTCTTTGGTTAAAGCGACAACTTCTTCGCCTGTTAAATTCACTTCTTTCGGCATCTCTACTCTCCAATTCTTCCTACCATTTTATCACTTTTTTAAGAATATGAAAACTAGAAGAAATATTTTTATCTAAACCCAAAATAATATACTAGTAAACGCTTGCATTTTTTATAAAAGTAACATATAATAATTTTGTAATATAATGATTGCTAAAGACAACACTAGCTTCCCATGATGCTAACAAGCAATATTATAATTTTTTGAATCTACCATTATTAGATACTTAGGGAGCATTCCTTAAATAAATTTGAAAAGTTCCTGTACTTCTCTTTCACAAATAAGGTTATTATTTACCCCACCGTGATTCGTAAGGTAATCTCCCCCATCTACATCAACATTTTTCATTCAATGTTATTCCTTGAATGATAGAAAGGAGTGATTTGTAAATATAATTGATACTAAAGCTGAATCAAAAACTAAGTAGTTATCTGCAAATAATCGTTTTTTAAGATATATCAATCTAATTCCTGAAATACTTCTTGTAACTTATTTTTTAATGCTCTCTTTAATTTTTTGATTTGCGATGACCTTAAGTTTATATTTTACATCATTTTAATGACAAAATCAGTTCCTTTAGAAGTTAAGAAAATTTATTTTTCCTAGTATGTATATAGCAATTTGTTCCTAACGTTTCTATTTTAAATCTTAAAATTCAAAATAGAAACCATTGTGCTTTATTCATTATTCCTTGAAGAAAGCAAAAATATATTTGGTAATAGTTTAAAATATACTATAACTAATTCTTAGCGAACTAACACAAGAATTAGTTATATTTTAGGAGGGAAATAAACCTAGTCTAATGAATAGTTTAACGGTATAATATTATGTCTTATTTTCTTTTATTTCTTATTACTAGTCAATCCATGCTGTACTTTTATGTATTTAGTAGAAAAAAAATTGCTCTTTATTTTTCTATTCTATTAACAATTCTTGCTATTCTCTCCATTCTATACTTTCTATTTTCGTTTACAGAAAATTTTTAAAGGAGTATATAATGAAAAAATTCAAAATATTATTAGCATTTTTGCTATCAGCATTCACTATATTGTCTGTTAATATAACTAAGGCACAAGAATCTAGCTTTGTGAAAATCAAGGCACGACAGATTATTAACTTCCCTATAAAAAATTTACCCTTAAAAATTCAATTAGAGTATAAATTATCAGGTTGGATTATAACTGATACAGGGGCATATAGAGAAGTGACCTTAACAAATGGAGAAGTCTATTCTCATCATACGAAATATGATTTAAACGAAAGCGGGCTCGTTCAATTTAGAAATGCTAGCGTTGGAGATAAGATATCTACAGATCATCATTCCTTAAGAGTCGCTGAAATACAAGAAATTAATGGAGAAAAAGTAGCTATTTTTGATGTTAATATGGGAGAGTTATTTGATAAAATGGATTCTGAACATTTTAAAGTTGTTTTTAAAAAGGGTTACGGGGATAAATATTATACTGGTGATTGGGTTCATTGTAACAGATTCAATGGTCCTGCGACAGATGATATTCATTATCCAAAATCTAACCCTAGAGCATGGATTAATTTTGCGGGAAGTGACTGTGATCTTGCCTTATTATCTAGTACAGTTTGTTGGGGGCACAGTTACTGTAATCAATCCGGTCCAGCAGGAGAGTGTTCTATAAAAATTGGTAGAAGTCCTCTATATCATAGAAATTAATACATGTTAGGCAGCCTGTAAGCCAATAATCAATAGCTCCAAAATATCATTCTAAATTATTTACTTTAAAATACAAAAACTATCGTACATAAGCTGCTTTACAGGAAGTCTATAAAGGAAACTATTCATAATTCAGACCTATCTTGTGTTATTCCTCAACTGCACTTTCGCACTTTTACAAGTTCTGCCGAATTTATTTTTGCCTTCTTCAAGGACTATAATATAAAGACTATTAAATTTCTTCAACTTTCACACTCATTTTTTCAAAATGTTAACAATTCTTATGTTGGAAGCTCATTTCTTACCTATTCTCCCTAACTGTGCTATACTTATCTTAGTACATTCTTTGAGATTGGAGCTAGTATGAAAATCCATAAAACCGTCAATCCTGTTGCCTATGAAAACACCTATTACCTGGAAGGTGAAAAGCACCTCATCGTGGTAGATCCTGGTAGTCATTGGGAAGCTATTCGTCAGACAATCGAGAAGATCAACAAACCTATCTGCGCTATTCTCTTGACCCACGCCCATTATGACCATATCATGAGTCTGGACTTGGTTCGCGAGACTTTTGGCAATCCTCCGGTCTATATCGCAGAGAGCGAAGCTAGCTGGCTCTACACTCCTATCGATAATCTCTCTGGGCTTCCCCGCCACGATGATATGGCAGATGTGGTCGCAAAACCTGCAGAACACACTTTTATCTTTCACGAAGAATACCAACTAGAGGAATTTCGTTTCACTGTCTTGCCAACACCAGGACATTCTATCGGTGGTGTTTCTATCGTCTTTCCGCAAGCTCATTTGGTCTTGACAGGTGATGCTCTGTTCCTTGAAACAATCGGACGGACGGATCTTCCAACTGGTAGCATGGAACAACTCCTCCATAGTATCAAAACTCAACTCTTTACCCTACCAAACTACGATGTCTATCCAGGACATGGTCCAGCTACGACCATCGCTCACGAAAAGACCTTCAATCCTTTTTTCTAGTAATATGATGACAATTAAGTAAACTATCCAGCAAGTCTTTCCATTATAAAAGGCATCCAATCAAGTTTTCAGACCTGATTGGATGCCTTTTTCGGCTCTTTGTCAACTGTAGTGGGTTGAAGAAAAGCTAAGCTCGAGAAAGGACAGATTTAGTCCTTTCTTTTTTGATATTGAGAGCGATAAAAAT
>NZ_NCVH01000002.1:0-13061 GCF_002096855.1 Streptococcus mitis
CTTTTCATTATAGGTCATATGGGACTTTTTTTCTACACAAAAATAGGCTCCATAAGATCTATAGGGGATTTACCCACTACAAATATTATAGAGCCGTTTTTGAATACCTGATATGATGCGTTTTTATTATGTTTGTACCTTTTTGTCCTGCTCTTGTTTCAATCAACTCTACACCGTTATATATTATAGAAATTCAAAAAGCTCATGATTCATCTGAAAAGCAGATTTCATGAGCTTTTATCGTAATTCTAAATAGATTCATTAATCAAGTGTTTGATATTTAATAGGAGATGCTCTAAAACTACGGCCTGTAAATCTTTGTCAAATTCGTCTAGAGAGCAGTAAATCAACTCAATCTCGATACCATTATTGAGAACACAATCATCCTCCAATTCCCAAAATTGATTGCCGATTTCCATATAGGAGCAGTATTTACTGAGAATTTCTTTTCGGATGTCTAGCGAGAGGGAAGCACAGAGGTAGACATATACATCATAGTCTTTGTCAAAATCTTGTCCAGCTCGTGATCATCCTAGAGCTAGAGCCTCTACTTGATCCAGTTGAGCCAATTCTTTAAAGAGATGTTGTGGCATAATGTTAACCTTCTTTATTTTTTGACAACATTCTAACAAAAAGTAAGGAGACTAGTAAGAGTGAGATGGAAATTTCTTTTCACATATTTGCTTATATTTGTTTAAAGCAATCCCACTGTCAAACAGTCCTTTCCTTTTTGGTTTTGACTAGCTTTTTTGTGAAAAATTGTGTAAAATAGAATAGATAAACGAGGGAAAACCTCGGAAAATTTAAAGGAGAATCCATCTAATGGTAAAATTGGTTTTTGCTCGCCACGGTGAGTCTGAATGGAACAAAGCTAACCTTTTCACTGGTTGGGCTGATGTTGATTTGTCTGAAAAAGGTACACAACAAGCGATTGACGCTGGTAAATTGATCAAAGAAGCTGGTATCGAATTTGACCAAGCTTACACTTCAGTATTGAAACGTGCGATTAAAACAACTAACTTGGCTCTTGAAGCTTCTGACCAATTGTGGGTTCCAGTTGAAAAATCATGGCGTTTGAACGAACGTCACTACGGTGGTTTGACTGGTAAAAACAAAGCTGAAGCTGCTGAACAATTTGGTGATGAGCAAGTTCACATCTGGCGTCGTTCATACGATGTATTGCCTCCAAACATGGATCGTGATGATGAGCACTCGGCTCACACTGACCGTCGTTACGCTTCACTTGACGACTCAGTTATCCCAGATGCTGAAAACTTGAAAGTGACTTTGGAACGTGCCCTTCCATTCTGGGAAGATAAAATCGCTCCAGCACTTAAAGATGGTAAAAACGTATTCGTAGGAGCTCATGGTAACTCAATCCGTGCCCTTGTAAAACACATTAAACGCTTGTCAGATGACGAAATCATGGACGTGGAAATCCCTAACTTCCCACCATTGGTATTCGAATTCGACGAAAAATTGAACGTAGTTTCTGAATACTACCTTGGAAAATAAAAAATTGTAAGTCTAGAATTGATTTCTAGGCTTTTTATGTTAGTATGGAAGTATGATAAGGAATAAAAAACAAGATTATGTATTGGCCTACAAGCAACCAGCGTCAACGACATATAAGGGTTGGGAAGAAGAGGCCTTACCGATAGGCAATGGTTCTTTAGGAGCAAAAGTATTTGGCCTTATAGGGGCTGAGCGGATTCAATTCAATGAAAAAAGTCTCTGGTCTGGTGGTCCACTTCCTGCTAGTTCAGATTATCAGGGTGGAAATCTTCAGGATCAGCATAACTTTTTAGCTGAGATTCGGCGGGCTTTGGAAAAGAGAGATTACAATCGGGCTAAGGAACTGGCTGAACAGCACCTAGTTGGGCCCCAAACGAGTCAATATGGGACCTATCTGTCCTTTGGAGATATTCATATTGAGTTTAGCAAGCAAGGCAAGACTTTGTCTCAGGTGACGGATTACCATAGACAGCTTAATATCAGTAAGGCGCTTGCGACGACTTCTTATGTCTATAAGGGAACGAAATTTGAACGTGAAACTTTTGCGAGTTTTCCAGATGATCTCTTGATTCAGAGCTTTACTAAGGAAGGGGCGGAAACTCTAGATTTTACTATAGAACTGTCGCTGACCCGCGATTTGGCTTCTGATGGAAAGTATGAGCAGGAAAAATCTGATTACAAGGAATGCCAGCTGGATATCTCAACGTCTCATATCTTGATGAAGGGACGGGTTAAGGACAATGACCTGAAGTTTGCTAGTTATCTAGCTTGGGAAACGGATGGAGATATTAGAGTTTGGTCAGATAAGGTTCAGATATCAGGAGCCAGTTATGCCAATCTCTTCTTGGCAGCTAAGACAGATTTTGTCCAAAATCCTGCTAGCAATTATCGCAAGAAAATAGATTTAGAGAAACAGGTTAAGGACTTGGTGGACACAGCTAAAGAAAAGGGCTATGCCCAATTGAAATCAAGGCATATTGAGGACTACCAAGCTTTATTTCAGCGTGTTCAATTGGATTTGGGAGCTGATGTTGACACATTCAATACAGATGATTTGCTAAAAAATTATAAGCCACAAGCGGGGCAGGCTTTGGAGGAGCTGTTCTTCCAGTATGGACGGTATTTATTGATTAGTTCTTCCAGAGATTGTCCAGATGCTCTACCAGCTAACTTGCAAGGGGTCTGGAATGCGGTCGACAATCCTCCTTGGAATTCGGACTATCACTTAAATATCAATCTGCAGATGAATTATTGGCCAGCCTATGTTACCAATCTCCTAGAGACGGCTTTTCCAGTCATCAACTATATCGATGATTTGCGAGTCTATGGTCGCCTAGCAGCTGCAAGGTATGCAGGAATCGTCTCTCAGGAAGGGGAGGAGAATGGTTGGTTGGTTCATACTCAAGCGACTCCCTTTGGTTGGACGGCACCTGGTTGGGATTACTATTGGGGTTGGTCGCCAGCTGCCAATGCGTGGATGATGCAAACTGTTTATGAGGCCTATACATTTTATAGGGACCAAGACTATCTCAGGGAGAAAATTTATCCCATGTTGAGGGAAACGGTTCGTTTTTGGAATGATTTTTTACATGAGGATAGGCAGGCACAGCGTTGGGTGTCTTCTCCGTCTTATTCTCCAGAACATGGGCCGATTTCGATTGGCAATACTTATGACCAATCTCTGATTTGGCAATTATTCCATGATTTTATTCAGGCTGCTCAAGAATTGGGGCTGGATGAGGCTTTGTTGACTGAGGTCAAGGAGAAGTTTGACTTGCTTAATCCCCTTCAAATCACTCAATCTGGTCGAATCAGGGAGTGGTATGAGGAGGAAGAGCAGCATTTTCAAAATGAGAAAGTGGAGGCCCAGCATCGGCATGCTTCCCATCTAGTGGGACTCTATCCTGGCACTCTCTTTAGCTACAAGGGACAGGAGTATCTTGAAGCTGCGCGTGCTAGCCTCAATGATCGTGGAGATGGGGGCACAGGCTGGTCCAAAGCTAATAAGATCAATCTTTGGGCGCGTCTAGGAGATGGCAATCGAGCCCATAAATTATTAGCAGAGCAGTTAAAGTCATCCACCTTGCCAAATCTTTGGTGTAGCCATCCTCCTTTTCAGATAGATGGTAATTTTGGTGCTAGCAGTGGAATGGCAAAAATGTTACTTCAGTCTCATACAGCTTATCTGGTACCTCTAGCCGCCCTACCCGATGCTTGGTCAACAGGTTCTGTTTCAGGCTTAATGGCACGTGGACATTTTGAAGTTAGCATGAGGTGGGCGGATAAAAAACTCTTACAGATGACCATTTTATCAAGAAGTGGAGGAGATTTGCGAGTCTCTTATCCAGATATTGAGAAGAGTGTGATTGAAATGAATCAAGAAAAAATAAAAGCGAAATGCATGGGGAAAGATTGTATTTCGGTAGCAACAGCAGAAGGCGATCTGGTTCAATTTTATTTTTAAGAAGATGTTAGAAGGCAGTAGTTTGAGACTGCCTTTTAATATGGATTTGAGAATGTAAGCAGTTTCCAACTAGTTGAAAAAGCGTTATAATGGTAGTAGGAAGTAATTTGTTTGAGAGAGGATGGGTCTGATGGCTTATATTGAGATGAAACACTGTTACAAGCGTTATCAGGTTGGGGATACGGAGATTGTGGCCAATCGTGATGTGAATTTTGAGATTGAAAAGGGTGAATTGGTTATTATTCTAGGTGCATCTGGTGCAGGTAAGTCAACGGTTCTTAACCTTCTTGGGGGAATGGATACCAATGATGAGGGGGAAATCTGGATTGATGGTGTCAATATTGCAGACTATAGTTCCCACCAGCGTACCAATTACCGCCGCAATGATGTAGGCTTTGTTTTTCAGTTTTATAATCTAGTTTCCAATCTAACCGCTAAGGAAAATGTGGAGTTGGCTTCAGAAATCGTGACAGATGCCTTGAATCCTGAACAGGTCTTGACAGATGTAGGTCTGGCTCATCGTCTCAATAACTTTCCAGCCCAGCTTTCTGGAGGGGAGCAACAGCGAGTCTCCATTGCACGCGCGGTAGCCAAAAATCCTAAAATTCTCCTTTGTGACGAACCAACTGGAGCCTTGGATTATCAGACAGGTAAACAAGTCTTGAAGATTCTCCAAGATATGTCTCGTCAAAAGGGAGCGACGGTGATTATCGTGACTCACAATGGAGCTTTGGCGCCCATTGCTGATCGCGTGATTCATATGCACGATGCCAGTGTCAAGGATGTGGTGATCAACCAGCATCCTCAGGATATCGACAGTTTGGAGTACTAGCATGATCAAGCGAAAAACCTATTGGAAGGACTTAATTCAGTCCTTCACAGGCTCTAAGGGGCGTTTTTTATCCATCTTAACCTTGATGATGTTAGGGTCTCTAGCCTTAGTAGGCCTCAAAGTGACTAGTCCCAACATGGAGGCGACAGCTAATGCTTATTTAACAACTGCTCAAACCTTGGATTTGGCAGTCATGTCTAACTATGGCTTGGATCAAGCAGATCAAGAAGAACTAGAACAGACCCAGGGCGCAGAGGTTGAGTTTGGCTATTTGACAGATGTGACTATGGAAAATGGGCAGGATGCCATTCGGCTGTACTCCAAACCAGAGCGAATTTCAACCTTTCAGTTAAGAGAGGGACGACTTCCTCAGTCAGATAAGGAAATCGCTTTGGCCACTCATTTGCAAGGCCAATACAGCGTGGGACAGGAGATTAGTTTTAAAGAAAAAGAAGAGGGTCATTCCTCTTTAAAAGACCATAGGTATACCATTACTGGTTTTGTGGATTCAGCTGAAATCCTCTCTCAGAGAGATATGGGCTACGCAGGAAGTGGAAGTGGGACTCTGACAGCCTATGGGGTGATTTTACCTAGTCAGTTTGATCAGAAAGTCTACAATATAGCTCGTTTGAAATATCAAGATTTGTCAGGTTTAAATGCTTTTTCAGCAACTTATGAAGAAAAATCCAAACAACATCAGGAAGAGCTTGAACAAGCTTTGTCAGATAATGGCAAGGCACGTCTGCAAGTCTTGAGAAAAGAAGGACAAGAGTCTCTAGACAAAGGCAAAGAAACCCTTGATAAGGCTGAGACTAATCTGCAGGAAGGCCAGCGTCGTTTAGCAGCTGCTCAAGCTCGTTTACAGGCTCAGGAAAGTCAACTAGCCTTGCTTCCTCAAGCTCAGAGAGAGCAGGCTAGTGCTCAACTTACCCAAGCTAAGCAGGAATTGGGTAAAGAAGAGGATAGACTAAAGCAGGCTGAACAAAATCTAGCCCAAGAAAAGGAAAAACTAGAAAAACATCAGCAAGTCTTGGATGATTTGGCTGAGCCCAAGTATCAAGTCTATAATCGTCAGACCATGCCTGGCGGTCAAGGCTACCTCATGTATAGTAATGCTTCAGCCAGTATTCGGGCAGTGGGCAATATCTTTCCTGTAGTGCTTTATGCCGTAGCAGCCATGGTCACCTTTACCACCATGACTCGTTTTGTGGATGAAGAGCGAACTCATGCAGGGATTTTTAAGGCCTTGGGTTATCGTAGCAAGGATATTATTGCCAAGTTTCTCCTTTATGGTCTAGTAGCTGGGACTGTCGGAACAGCTCTAGGTAGCATACTTGGACATTATTTACTAGCCGGTGTGATTTCAAATGTCATTACAAAAGGCATGGTGGTGGGAGAAACCCAGATTCAGTTCTATTGGACCTATAGCTTATTGGCTCTTGTCTTGAGTTGGTTGGCGAGTGTGTTACCAGCCTACTTGGTAGCTCGTAGGGAACTTCATGATGAAGCAGCCCAGCTTTTACTACCTAAACCTCCTGTTAAAGGAGCTAAAATCTTACTAGAGCGCATCGGTTTTATTTGGCGTCGTCTCAGTTTTACTCATAAGGTAACAGATCGCAATATCTTCCGTTATAAGCAGCGGATGTTGATGACGATCTTTGGTGTGGCAGGTTCTGTGGCCCTGCTCTTTGCAGGTTTGGGAATCCAATCCTCTGTAGCAGGAGTTCCGTCTAAACAGTTTCAACAAATCCAACAGTATCAGATGATTGTCTCTGAAAATCCTAGTGCGACCAATCAGGACAAGGCAAATCTAGAAGAAGTGTTGAAAGGGCAGGATATTCAAGCCTACCAGAAAATCTATTCAAAAACGCTAGACAAGAATTTCAAAGATAAGGCTGGTCTTCAGACCATTACTCTTATGATGACAGAGAAGGAGGATTTGAATCCCTTTATTCATCTGCAACATCATCAGCAGGAGTTGACATTAAAAGATGGCGTCGTTATTACAGCTAAACTTGCCCAGTTGGCAGGTGTCAAGGTTGGACAGACTCTAGAAATTGAAGGTAAGAAGCTAAAGGTCGCTGCCATTGCTGAGAACTACGTTGGTCACTTTATTTATATGAGTCAGGCTAGCTATGAGCAAATATATGGACAGTTACCCCAAGCCAACACTTATCTGGTCTCGCTAAGGGATACCAGTGCAACTAGTATCGAAAGGCAGGCCGGCTTACTTATGAATCAATCTGCGGTGTCCGGCGTTGTCCAAAATGCTTCAGCCATTCGACTCTTTGACTCCGTCGCTAGCTCACTCAATCAGACTATGACCATCTTGATCATCGTATCGGTTCTGTTGGCTATTGTTATCCTCTACAATCTGACCAATATCAACGTGGCTGAGAGAATCCGTGAACTCTCCACTATCAAGGTTCTCGGTTTTCATAATAATGAAGTCACTCTCTACATTTACCGTGAGACGATTGTGCTGTCCCTTGTGGGAATCGTACTTGGTTTGGTATCTGGTTTCTATTTACATCAATTTTTGATTCAAATGATTTCGCCTGCTACTATTCTCTTTTATCCGCAGGTAGGCTGGGAAGTCTATGTAATCCCAGTGGCAGCAGTAAGCATCATTTTGACCTTGCTTGGTTTCTTCGTCAATCATCATCTGAGAAAGGTTGATATGCTTGAAGCTTTGAAATCTGTAGAGTAAGGTAGTTGCTTTTATCTGATTGAACTTATATATACTCGTAAACAAAAAATCCTCCGTTTCAAAGAGTAGGGAACTCTTTGTGACAGAGGATTTTTTCTATAGGGCTTTAGCAGCTGCAATTGCGGCTTCGAAGTTTGGTTCAGAGTTGATATTGTCCACGTAATCAACGTAGCGAATCGTATTGTCAGTATCGAGGACAAAGACTGCGCGTGCCAATAGGTGCCACTCATTTATTAAGAGGGCATAATCACGTCCAAAGGAATGGTCGAAATAGTCTGAGAGCATGATGGCATTTTCAATACCTTCAGCACCGCACCAACGTTTTTGGGCAAAAGGGAGGTCCATTGAAACAGTCAAGACAACCGTATTATCCAGTCCAGCCAGTTCTTCATTAAAACGACGTGTTTGAGTTGAGCAGATGCCTGTATCGATAGAAGGCACGACACTCAAGACTTTTTTCTTGCCATCAAAATCAGCTAGAGATTTTTTAGAAAGATCAGTTGCAGTGAGAGAAAAATCAAGTGCCTTGTCGCCGACTTGTAGTTGTTTACCTGTAAAGCTCACAGGATTTCCGAGAAAAGTTACCATAAGATACTCCAATCTTTTTTCTTCCATTTTAGCTGAAACAGTCGGAATTTTCCAATGATTTGACCGGAAATATGGGCAGAGAAAAAACGCCAGCTCATGTGAGAATGACGTTTTCCAGAGGCTTATACTCAATGAAAATCAAAGAGCAAACTAGGAAGCTAGCCGCAGGCTGTACTTGAGTACGGCAAGGCGACGCTGACGTGGTTTGAAGAGATTTTCGAAGAGTATTATTTTGCCAATCCTTCAGCAATCTTATCAAGGTTGTATTTCATCATGTTGTAGTAGCTGTCGCCTTCTTTACCTTGTTCTGCGATAGAGTCAGTAAAGATTTGAGCATAGATTGGGATGTTTGTGTCTTGTGAAACAGTCTTCATTGGACGGTCATCCACACTTGATTCTACAAAGAGTGATGGAACTTTTGTTTGGCGAAGTTTTTCAACCAAGGTCTTGATTTGTTCAGGAGTTCCTTCTTCTTCAGTGTTGATTTCCCAGATATAGGCACTTGGGACACCGTAGGCTTTAGAGAAGTATTTGAAGCATCCTTCGCTGGTTACGATGAGTTTTTTCTCAGCAGGAATGTTGTTAAATTTCTCTTTAGCTTCCTTGTCAAGTTTGTCTAGCTTATCAGTATATTCTTTGAGATTTTTTTCGTAGAATTCTTTGTTGCTAGGGTCTTTAGCGCTCAATTGTTTGGCGATGTTTTTAGCAAAAATCATACCGTTTTCAAGGTTAAGCCAAGCGTGTGGGTCTTCTTTGCCTTTTTCGTTTTGGCCTTCAAGGTAGATAACATCAACGCCTTCGCTGACTGCAAAGTAGTCTTTGTTTTCAGTTTTCTTAGCATTTTCTACCAATTTTGTAAACCAAGCATTGCCACCTGTTTCAAGGTTGATACCGTTATAGAAAATCAAATCAGCTTGAGATGTTTTCTTGACGTCTTCAGGAAGTGGTTCGTATTCGTGTGGGTCTTGACCAACAGGAACGATACTGTGAAGATCAATCTTGTCACCGGCAATATTTTTAGTAATATCAGCGATGATTGAGTTTGTAGCAACAACTTTTAGTTTTTGACCAGAAGCTGCATCTTTTTTTCCGCTAGTACATGCTGCAAGAGCAATGACAGAAAGAAAGAGAACGAACAATGTACCTAATTTTTTCATTAGATCCTCCAATTTATTGGGGTCTTTCCCCTTATTTTAACAAATGTTTATTTTTCAGTTTCAAATATCGTTGTTTAGGAGAGATAAAGAAACTGATTAAGAAGAAGCTAGCAGCTGTGAGCACGATGCTAGAACCAGCTGCTAAGTTTAAACTATAGCCAATAAAGAGTCCCAAAACTGAAGCTGTAGCTCCAAAGGTTGAGGAAAGAAAAATCATACTTTTCAGGCTATTAGCATAAAGATAAGCAGTTGCAGCTGGGGTAATCAGCATGGCTACAATCAGGATAGTTCCAACACTTTGCATGGCTGTCACAGACACGAGAGTCAGGAGTATCATGAGGAGGTAGTGATAGAAATTGACAGGCATTCCCATGGCTTTAGCCAAGAGTTCATCAAAGGAAGTGATCAAGAGTTGCTTGAAGAAAATCCAGATTAACAAGAGAATGGCTGCCCCTACCCCCATGGTAATAAACATATCCGTATCTTGGACGGCCAGGATATTACCAAAAAGGATATGGAAAAGGTCAGTTGAACTTTTAGCGACACTAATCAAGATGATACCGAGGGCTAAGAAAGAAGAAAAGGTAATGCCGATGGCGGTATCGCTTTTGATAATCGAGTTTCCCTTGATGTAGGTAATGATGATAGCAGCTAGCAATCCAAAGACAATGGCTCCGATAAAGAAGTCAACGCCCAAGATGAAGGAGAGGGCTACACCTGGTAAGACAGCATGTGAAATGGCATCTCCCATGAGTGACATCCCACGTAGAATGATGAAACATCCTACAGCTCCAGCTACGACCCCGATGACAATGGCTGTTATCAAGGCATTTTGTAAGAAATGGAATTTTTGCAATCCATCGATAAATTCTGCAATCATAGGTCACCTCCATTGAAAAAGAGTCGATTACCATAAGCTTCTTTGAGATTGGCTTCGGTAAAGGTTTCTTTGGTTGGACCAAAGGCAATCACTTCTCGATTGACAAGCAAGACTTGATCGAAGTAGAGGGGAACCTTGCTGAGGTCGTGGTGGACGATGAGAACCGTCTTTCCAGCTTTTTTCAAATCTCTCAGCGTATTCATGATGATTTCCTCACTGACAGAGTCAATCCCAACAAAGGGTTCATCCAAGAGGATATAATCGGCTTCCTGCACCAAGCATCTGGCAATCAAAACCCGCTGGAATTGACCTCCAGACAGTTGACTGATTTGACGTTCAGCGTAGTCAGCTAGGCCGACGATTTCAAGGGCTTCTTGAACTTTCTTCCAATGTTTAGCGTTTAAACTGCGAAAGAGAGGGATAGAGGGAAAGAGTCCTAACGAGACGCATTCCTTGACCTTGATGGGAAAGTTGTAGTCGATATTGATTTTTTGTTCGACATAGGCGATTCGGTGTAAGGATTTTTTAACTTCCTTGTCATCGAGAAATGCCTGACCTTGATGTGGGATAATTCCCAGCATACCTTTTAATAATGTTGATTTTCCAGCACCGTTTGGACCAATGATACCGGTAATTGTTGGTCCTTGGAGCACTAGTGAAATATCCTTAAGTGCCAATGTTTCTTTGTAGGAGACACTGAGGTTTTCGATTCGTATCATACAGTTGTATTCCTCCTATCTCTTAATATACCTTAAAAAAAAAATTAAGTCAAGTTAATTTTTGAAAAAATTAAAATAATAACTGAAAAATGATGGAAAAAGAAAGTTCATTTTTAATTGCATTCCCAAGCAATTTTTGTTAAGCTAGCAATAACTTAAAAAAATGAAAGCGAGAACAAGATGACACGTTATCAAGATGATTTTTATGATGCAATCAATGGAGAATGGCAGAAGACAGCTGAAATCCCAGCAGATAAGTCTCAAACAGGTGGTTTTGTTGATTTAGACCAGGAAATTGAAGACTTGATGTTGGCGACAACAGACAAGTGGTTGGCAGGAGAAGAGGTTCCTGAGGATCCTATCTTGGCAAACTTTATCAAATACCACCGCCTAGTTCGTGATTTTGACAAGAGAGAAGCTGACGGTATCACACCTGTCTTACCACTTCTTAAAGAATTCCAAGAATTGGAGACTTTTGCAGATTTTACAGTTAGACTAGCAGAGTTTGAACTTGCAGGAAAACCAAATTTCCTTCCTTTTGGTGTATCGCCAGACTTCATGGATGCCAGAATCAATGTTCTATGGGCTAGCGCTCCAAGCACGATTCTGCCAGATACGACCTACTATGCGGAAGACCATCCTCAGCGCGAAGAGCTCTTGACTCTGTGGAGAGAAACTAGCACAAATCTTCTCAAAGCTTATGATTTCTCTGATGCAGAAATTGAAGACTTGCTTGAGAAAAGACTAGAATTGGATCGCCGAGTTGCGGCAGTGGTGCTTTCTAATGAAGAAAGTTCAGAGTATGCTAAACTTTACCATCCATATGCTTACGAAGATTTCAAGAAATTTGCGTCTGCCCTACCTTTGGATGACTTCTTCCAAGCTGTTCTTGGACAAGTACCAGACAAGGTTATTGTAGACGAAGAACGTTTCTGGCAAGCAGCAGACCAATTCTATAGTGAAGATGCTTGGCCTCTCCTCAAGGCAACCTTAATTTTAAGTGTTGTGAATCTCTCAACCAGCTATTTAACAGAAGAAATCCGTGTCTTGTCAGGTGCCTATAGCCGTGCGCTTTCAGGAGTTCCAGAAGCTAAAGACAAGGTCAAGGCAGCTTATCAACTAGCACAAGGTCCTTTCAAACAAGCCTTAGGTCTTTGGTATGCCCATGAAAAATTCTCTCCAGAAGCTAAGGCAGACGTAGAGAAAAAAGTAGCAACTATGATTGATGTTTATAAGGAACGCTTAGCTAAAAATGACTGGTTAACTCCTGAAACTCGTGACAAGGCCATCGTCAAACTCAATGTTATCAAGCCTTATATCGGTTACCCAGAAGAATTACCAGAACGCTACAAGGACAAGGTAGTGGATGAGACTGCTAGTCTTTTTGACAATGCTCTAGCCTTTGCGCGTGTGGAAATCAAACACAGTTGGAGCAAGTGGAATCAGCCTGTAGACTACAAAGAATGGGGCATGCCTGCTCATATGGTCAATGCCTACTACAATCCACAGAAGAACCTAATTGTCTTCCCAGCGGCCATTTTACAAGCACCTTTCTATGACTTGCATCAGTCATCTTCTGCTAACTACGGGGGTATCGGAGCGGTTATTGCCCATGAAATTTCCCACGCCTTTGATACCAACGGAGCTTCCTTTGATGAAAATGGTAGCCTCAAGGATTGGTGGACTGAGAGCGACTATGCTGCCTTCAAGGAGAAAACACAAAAAGTTATTGACCAGTTTGATGGACAGGATTCTTATGGAGCAACCATCAACGGTAAATTGACTGTATCAGAAAACGTGGCTGACTTGGGAGGAATCGCTGCAGCGCTTGAAGCTGCCAAGAGAGAACCAGACTTCTCAGCAGAAGAATTCTTCTACAACTTCGGTCGTATCTGGCGCATGAAAGGTCGTCCAGAATTTATGAAACTTTTGGCTAGCGTCGATGTGCACGCACCAGCCAAACTCCGTGTCAATGTACAAGTACCAAACTTCGATGATTTCTTTACAACCTATGATGTCAAAGAAGGCGACGGTATGTGGCGTTCACCAGAAGAGCGCGTGATTATTTGGTAATGCAAAAAGGTAAGTAATTAGAAAAAGGGGCTCTATAATATTTGTAGTGGGTAAATCCCCTATAGATCTTATGGAGCCTATTTTTGTGTAGAAAAAAAGTCCCATATGACCTATAATGAAAAG
>NZ_NCVH01000001.1:0-12254 GCF_002096855.1 Streptococcus mitis
GATTTTTATCGCTCTCAATATCAAAAAAGAAAGGACTAAATCTGTCCTTTCTCGAGCTTAGCTTTTCTTCAACCCACTACAGTTGACAAAGAGCCAAGAAAAATTCCAAAGCAAATGCCTTGGAACTTCTTATCTTTATTTTGCTTGAATGATTTTAACCACATCTCCTACACTTTGGAGATGGTCAATTTCCTCATCGCTGATTTCGATATTAAATTCATCTTCCAGCGTCAAGATAAACTCCATCAAGTCAACTGAGTCAGCATCCAAGTCGTCTTTCAGACTCAAGGATTCTGTCACGACAAAGTCCTCTCCCTGTCGCTCTTGGATAATGGTCACAATACGGTCAAAAATTTCTTTTTCTGTCATCTCTTTTATTCTCCTGAAAATTCACGCGCAGTCTGGGCAACTACGTCTGTTTCTAGCATGGTACGAATCTGGCGGATTGTACTATAAACAGCCTTGGCATCGCTTGAGCCATGAGTCTTGACAACCGGTGCCTTGACACCAAACAAGACTGCTCCACCAACATCTGAGTAGTTGAGCTGTTTTTTCAAACCTCTGAGGCTGTCCTTGAGAAGGAGGGCGCCTAGTTTTGCTCGAAGACCTCCACCTGTAATAGCGGTCTTGAGTAAGCCCATGATTCCCATAGCTGTTCCTTCAATGGATTTGAGCACAGCGTTTCCCGTGAAACCATCTGTCACAACAACATCTGCAACGCCATTCATCAAATCACGCGCTTCCACGTTTCCGATAAAGTTTAAACTTTCATCAGCTGCTAGTAATTCGTAGGTTTCCTTACGAAGCGGGTCGCCCTTACTACTCTCTGTTCCGTTATTGAGCAAGCCAACGCGTGGTTGCGCAATTCCACGAACATTTTTAGCATAGAAGGAACCTAGAACCGCGTATTGATGGAGGTGATGTGCTGTATTTTCCGCATTGGCACCGAGGTCCAGCATGTCAAACCCCTTCCCATCTACAGTCGGCAAAGTCGACATAAGCCCAGGACGATCGATGTTCTTGATACGACCCACGATGAAAAATCCTGCTGCTAGTAAAGCACCTGTATTCCCAGCTGAGAGAACAGCGTCTGCTTCTCCCTCTTTGACAGCCTTGGCCGCCAAGACCATACTGGCATTTTTCTTCTTCCGAATAGCTCTCGTAGGTTCATCGTCTGAATCAATCTTCTCATCCGTATGGATAATGCTGACGCGCTCTGTCGCTGTCAGATATTGCTTGATTTTAGCTTCATCTCCGTAGAGTTGAACCTCGATATCTGAAAAGTCAGCTAGGGCTTGATTGACACCCTCAACGATGGCCTGAGGTGCGTAATCGCCCCCCATGGCATCTACTGCGATTTTTTTCATTTCTTTTCCTCTTTTAGTAATTGTCCCCAGTCTGCTAGGGAATCAATAAATTTCTTTGATTTTAGGTGAATCCCAACGTACTCTTCGTAGAGTTGATCCATAAATTGGCGTAGTTCTTGCTTGATTTCAGGCTTGAGCGAAATGGTCTCCAATGTCTCAAAATCAATAGCTTGAAATTGATTGAGCAGATAGGGGATATTGGGATTGAGATGGCAACGTCTCTCATCTTCATGATAATGATTTGGACAGAGGCAGGCTCCATATTTGAAAGAAAAGTCAAAAGCCTGACCGACCCGATGACAAAAGACACACTCATTAAAATTGAGACTAATACCAAATCGGGTCAAGATTTGAATTTCAAAAATATTAGTCAAAACCTGATAATCCAAGCCCGCTTCCATCAATTCCAAAGTCTTTTGCAAAAAAGCAAACAAGGGAGCATCCTGCTGATTGTCCTGCAAACTAGCATCGGCAAGAGCTGCCACGTAGGTCGCATAGGCCATGACAAAGAGATCGCTATTAATCTTGGGAAAAGTCATCACCTCATGATAGTCCTCAATGTAACTAAGCCCATCATCATTGATTCGCAAGAGAAATCGTGCCAGCACCAAGGGCTGAATAACAGGGGCCAGCTTAGACTGACCAGCGTGTTTGACGAAAAACATCCGCTTGCCAGCCTGTTCTGTAAAAATCTTGACTAGCTTGTCATCCTCACGAAAGTTACGATTGTAGAGCACCAAGCCTTGACTCGTGATAGACTGAATCATGCTTCTCTCATATACTCCTCAAGTCGTTTCATGGCTTCTTTGATAGTCTCCATACTCGCTGCATAAGACAGACGCACATAGCCTTCTCCGTAACGCCCAAAGGCAGCACCAGGGATAAAGGCAACGGCCTTCTTCTGAGCAAAATCCTTTAGAAAGGCAAAGGAGTCTTGATTGTAGCCCGCTGGAATCTTAGCAAAGATATAGAAGGCACCGTCTGGTTTAATAATCTCAAAACCAAGAGCAGTCATTTTCTCGATAATATAGTCCCGACGCTGGATGTATTCCTTTTTCATAGGCTCCGCATCATTTTTACCAGCCGTCAAGGCCTCCACCGCAGCATGTTGAGCCATAGTATTTGCGGCAGTAACCAAGTACTGGTGACTCTTAATCAACTGAGCTGTAAAGGCTGCAGGAGCAAAAATCAGACCCAAACGCCAACCTGTCATGGCATGCGATTTAGATAGACCATTGATAATAATAGCCTGATCTCTCAACATGGTTCCCAGAGACACATGGGCTTCGCCTGTGTAGGTCAATTCTGAGTAAACCTCATCACAGACAACAAAAATCTCATACTTGCGTAAAACAGCTGCCAAGGCCTCCAATTGTTCCCGACTGTAGGTAATTCCTGTCGGATTGGCTGGATAGTTGAGAATAACCGCCTTGAGCTTGTCACCCTGCTCCAAAATGGCCTTCTCCAACATTTCAGGAGTCAAGACAAAACCATTTTCAGTTGTGTCAATCTCGACAATCTCTGCCCCAACTAGATTGACAATCGGTTCATAACCTGGATAGGCAGGAGCTGGCAAAAGTACCTTGTCTCCCTCTTCCAAAATAGCCGTCAAAGTAGCAGATAAAGCCTCTGTCGCCCCAATTGTAACCAAGATTTCATTTTCAGGATCATAGTCCAGTTGGTACTTTTCCTTAACAAAGTCACTGGCCGCCTTACGTAGAGTCAGCAGACCACTCATCCCTGTATAGTAGGATTGGTTCTGATCAATCGCTCGCTTGGCCGCCTCCTTGATATGATCTGGCGTTGTAAAATCAGGCTCCCCCAAGGTCAAACGCAAGACCCCAGGAATCTCCGAAATAGCCTGGTCAAATTGACGAATCAACGAAACTTGAATCTTATCTAACTGTTTATTAAAGCGCTTAGTTAAGTCCATAGATACCTCCTACTTTCAAAACGTATCTCTATTATACTACAAAAGCCCCCCGACCGCAAAAATACATGATAGAATAACGCTAGCATGACAAATTGAAGTATGTTAAAATGGATTTGTCGCAACTCCACTAACGAACTTAGTTTGGAGGTGAGTTTTTGCTAATCTTCGTTACAGTTATTCTAGCACCATTACTGATTACTATTACCGGTAATGTCATTTCTGAGTGGATAGTCAGAAAGTGGTTAGATAAGCGCGACAAAAAAATATAACCTGAGTTTAGTTTTAATGTAACTGGACAAAAAGAAATACCAGAGGTGGAGCTCTGGTATTTTTGTTTTTGCCAAGACTTCGTTACAGTTCTTGTAGGATTATTATTACATAATTAGCACTACTTGTCAAATAATTGTTAGCTCCACTTTCTATTTTACTTTTCCTCTCTACAGGTCTATAATGGTAACAGATTCTATTTGGAGGTTTTTATGTCATTTCTATCAAAAAATGGAGCAGGCATCTTGGCCTGCCTTCTCATTTCCATTCTATCTTGGTACTTAGGAGGATTCTTCCCTGTTATTGGCGCGCCCGTTTTTGCCATTTTCATAGGCATGCTCCTACATCCCTTTCTCTCGTCCTATAAACAACTGGATGCTGGGTTGACCTTTAGTTCTAAAAAATTGCTCCAGTATGCCGTTATCTTGCTTGGTTTTGGTCTCAATATCTCGCAAGTCTTCGCAGTTGGGCAATCTTCACTCCCTGTCATCCTGTCCACCATTTCAATAGCCTTGATTGTTGCCTATCTTTTCCAGCGCTTCTTTGCACTGGACACAAAACTGGCTACCTTGATTGGAGTAGGTTCTTCTATCTGTGGGGGCTCTGCCATTGCGGCAACAGCGCCCGTTATCCATGCTAAGGAAAAGGAAGTAGCCCAAGCCATCTCCGTTATCTTTTTCTTCAATGTCTTGGCTGCGCTCATCTTTCCAACCCTCGGCACCTGGCTTCATCTATCCAATGACGGCTTCGCCCTCTTTGCAGGAACTGCAGTCAATGATACTTCCTCTGTAACCGCCACAGCTAGCGCCTGGGATAGTCTCTACCAGACCAATACCCTCGAGTCTGCAACCATTGTTAAACTCACACGTACTTTGGCCATTATCCCTATCACGCTCTTTCTATCCTACTGGCAAAGTCGCCAACAAGAAAACAAGCAAAGCCTACAACTGAAAAAAGTCTTCCCACTTTTTATCCTTTACTTTATCCTTGCCTCTCTCCTCACTACACTACTCACCTCTCTAGGTGTGTCCAGTAGTTTCTTTACCCCTCTCAAACAACTCTCTAAATTCCTTATTGTCATGGCCATGAGTGCTATCGGTCTCAAAACCAATCTGGTCGCTATGGTCAAATCCAGTGGAAAATCCATTCTTCTCGGAGCCATCTGCTGGATTGCCATCATCCTCACTAGTCTTGGTATGCAGACCCTTATCGGTATTTTCTAAACTCTTCGAAAATCTCTTCAAACCACGTCAACGTCGCCTTGCCGTAGGTATGTGACTGACTTCGTCAGTCTTATCTACAACCTCAAAACAGTGTTTTGAGCTGACTTCGTCAGTTCTATCTGCAACCTCAAAACAGTGTTTTGAGCAACCTGCGGCTAGTTTCCTAGTTTGCTCTTTGATTTTCATTGAGTATAACACAAAAGGTAGCCCATCAGCTACCTTTTTCTTATGCTTCCTCAATCAAGCGTGTATGTTCTCTCTTGATGCAACGATTCATCACGATATCATCACATCCACCAGCACGCAAGATCTCTTCCGCTTCTAGACTTTCAAGTCCCAGTTGTGCCCAGAAAATCTTGGCATCCGCCTTGAGAAAGTCTCGTGCTACATCAGGTAAAAATTCACTGCGACGATATACATTGACAATATCTACAGGAAAAGGAATCTCTGCTAGGCTAGCATAGGCCTTTTCACCCAAGATTTCACCACCTGCCGCCTTGGGATTGACTGGGATAATTTTATAATCCCGAGCCTGCATTTCCTTGGTCACTCGATTGCTCGTTGTTTCCTCACGGTCAGACAAGCCCACCACAGCAAGGGTTTTACTCGTTGCGAGATACTGACGAATCACGCCATCACTTGGATTGATAAATTCTTGACTCATAGAAATCCTCCTTTTTCATCAGTATAGCATATTTTGAAAAGGCTTGCATAATTCTACTACAAAAAAGGAGGACTAGCCCCCTTTTTATTTAGCCTCGTACCAGGTTGCCCCTTCATTCTCATCTGCGATAAGGGGAACACTGAGTTGAATGGCTTCTTCCATAGTTTGTTTGACCAATTTTTTCATCTCTGCCAATTCAGATTTAGGAACTTCAAGTACGATTTCATCGTGCACTTGTAACAGCATCTTAGTCTGATAACCACCTGCAACCAAGGCTTTATCCAGCTGAATCATGGCAATCTTAAGAATATCTGCTGCCGAACCCTGGATAGGTGAGTTGATGGCCGTTCGCTCTGCAAAACCACGAATATTGAAGTTGCGAGAATTGATATCTGGCAACTCACGACGACGCTTGAAGAGGGTCTCCACATAGCCCTTATCACGCGCCTCACGCACCACTTCATCCATGTAGTTTTTAATACCTGGGAAGCGTTCAAAGTAGGTATCAATATAGGCTTTGGCTTCCTTACGGCTAATGCCCAGATTATTAGACAAACCAAAGTCTGAAATCCCATAAACCACTCCAAAGTTGACAGCCTTGGCATTGCGACGGTCGTTTGCAGTCACATCCTCAGGACGCTCAATGCCAAAGACCCGCATGGCTGTCGAAGTATGGATATCTGCCCCCTCTTGGAAGGCCTTAATCAAGTGCTCATCCTTAGAAATATGCGCCAAAACGCGCAATTCAATCTGTGAATAGTCGGAGCTGAGCAGAACACTATCCTCCCACTCTGGCACAAAAGCCTTACGAATGAGACGGCCCTGCTCCAAACGCACAGGAATATTTTGCAAGTTTGGATCCACACTAGACAGACGCCCGGTCTGGGTCAAATCCTGCACATAGCGAGTATGAATCTTGCCATCAGACAAAATCCAATCCTGCAAGCCAATTACATAAGTGGATTGAATCTTGGCAATCTGACGATAG
This sequence comes from Streptococcus mitis, assembly GCF_002096855.1. Lineage (GTDB taxonomy): Bacteria > Bacillota > Bacilli > Lactobacillales > Streptococcaceae > Streptococcus > Streptococcus mitis_Y. Next base: position 6,443 of record NZ_NCVH01000001.1, read on the forward strand.
TCTAGGATTTTCTTAACAATCGGAGCAATAGGAGCCAGGCGCTCCAAGACATCCACCGCTGTCGAGTATCCCGTCTTGGTTTTCTTAGTGTACTCTAGAGGAAGTCCCAATTTTTCAAAGAGAAGGACACCCAACTGCTTAGGCGAGTTGATATTAAACTCCTCACCAGCCAGTTCATAAATCTCCTGAGTCAGTTTTTCAATGACAAGCTCATTTTCAGCCTGCATCTCAAGTAAGGTCTCTTTCTTGACCGTAATACCAGCAATTTCCATCTTGGCAAGAACAAAGGCCAGAGGTTGCTCTATATCATAAAGAAGCTCTAATTGCCCATTTTCGCTAAGTTTTTCAAGTAAAACAGGCTCAGTCTCTACCAAAACGACAAGTTTACGCGCCAAATGTTCCAAGAATTTCTCGCGTTCAGGAATGGCCTTCTTGACACCCTTACCATAAAAAATCTCATCATCGACCAAGTAAGTCTGACCATAAAGACTAGCGATGGTCGCAATTTCATTGTCCTCCACAGTCGAAAGGAGGTATTTAGCCAATCGGCTATCAAAAGCAGGCGCCTGCAAATCCACACCAAAGCGATTCAAGAGAACTTTAGCCTTCTTAAAGTCATACACTCTCAGAGGTGTTTTTTCTAAAAAGTCCTTGAAAATCGGCTCTTGCAACAGCTCAAGCTTGTCTGTGGCATAGAGCTTATCTCCACAAGACCAAGCAAAACCAACCAAATCATCCGTATGGTAATTTTCACCAAAAAGCTCAAAATGGAAGATAGACTCTTCACTCAGCATATCTTGACTGATTTGGTCAACAATAGTAAAATCCAAACTCTCAGCCACATCAGCTGACGACACATTTAAAGCCTGTTTGAGCTGTTTGAAACCCATCTCATCGTAGAATTTCCCGAGATTTTCAACATCTGGACCACTATAGACCAAATCCTCCAAAGCAATCTCAATCGGTACCTTGGTATCAATGGTCGCTAGTGTTTTAGACAAAAAGGCCTGTTCCTTATCATTGATAAGATTTTCCTTCATCTTAGAAGCCTTCATCCCATTGATATTCTCATAAATCCCCTCGAGTGAGCCATGCTCCAGCAAGAGCTTGATACCCGTCTTTTCACCAATTTTGGTCACCCCAGGTATATTATCCGACTTATCACCCATGAGCGCCTTGAGATCGATAAACTGAGTCGGTGTGATGCCCATCTTTTCCATAAGATATTCTGGCGTAAAGGCCTCAAACTCAGCCACACCTTTCTTAGAAATTTCAACCACCGTATGCTCATCCGTCAGCTGAATCAAATCCTTGTCCCCACTGACAATGGTAATATCAAAACCATCCTGCTCTGCTAGTTTATCCAGTGTCCCAATGATATCATCTGCCTCATACTGAGCCAACTCATAATGACGAATCCCCATATGATCCAGCAACTCACGAATAAAGGGAAATTGCTCACGAAACTCATCAGGAGTCTTAGCCCGACCACCCTTATAGTCCGCATACATCTCTGTCCGGAAGGTCGTCTTTCCCGCATCAAAAGCCACCAAAATATGACTTGGCTCAACCCGCTCCAATAAATGACTTAACATCAACTGGAAACCGTAAATCGCATTGGTATGCAAGCCAGCCGCATTCTTAAAACGGTCCAACTGCTGATAGAGCGCAAAAAATGCTCGAAAAGCAACAGAAGACCCATCAATCAATAATAATTTTTTCTTATCCATACACCCATTATAAAGGAAAGCACCAAAAAATACCATTGGGAAGAGCCATACCCAATATTTTTCAAACTTTTTCCGAATAAATAGATAGAGCTAGAGAATCCAGTAAACCTAGATTTGAAAATGTGCTATAATGAAAGGAGAAAGAATATGGCATTACGCCATCCGGGCATCAGCCCGACCAATGACTTGGTTGCTAAGAAAATCTTTAGCAACCCAGAAATCACTTGTCAATTTATTCGCGATATGCTGGACTTGCCAGCCAAAAATGTGACCATTTTGGAGGGGAGCAATATTCATGTCTTGCCTTCCGTGCCTTACTCAGCCCAGGATTTCTATACCAGTATAGACGTCTTGGCAGAGTTGGACAATGGCACGCAAGTAATCATTGAAATCCAAGTTCATCATCAGAATTTTTTCATCAATCGCCTGTGGGCATATTTGTGCAGTCAGGTCAATCAAAACCTAGAAAAAACTCGTCAGCAAGAGGGCAATACTCACCAGAGCTATAAACATATCGCACCAGTATACGCTATCGCAATCGTGGATAGCAACTACTTCTCAGATGACTTGGCTTTTCATAGCTTTAGTATGCGTGAGGATACGACAGGTGAGGTTTTAACAATTACAAACAACGGTCAGGAAAACCATCTAGTCAAGATGGCATTCTTGGAACTAAAAAAATACAGAGAAACCAGCAAAGACAAGATTCGCAAGCCGTGGTTGGAGTTTTTCGGGAATAAGCCCTTTACCCAACAACCCGAGCGAGCCATCAGTCAGGCAGACCAACTGCTGGACTACAAGAGCTGGTCCGAGGAGGACAGGAAAATGTTTAGTGAACAACGCAGACGCGAAGAACAAGCCTTGTTAGCACAGGACTATGCCTTGGAACAAGCTGAAGAAAAAGGCTTAGAGCGTGGGAAAGTTGAAGGAAGGGAAGAAGGGAAACTTTTTGCCTTCTTAGACATGGTTCGCCAAGGTCTCCTGACTTCCGAGGTTGCCAGCCAGCAGTTGGGCATGACAGTCGCTGAATTTGAGGCACTATTGTAAGTTTATAGAATAACATAAAAGTGAACAAATCTGAAACATCGTTTTGTTCACTTTTTTCTTCTTTTCAACAGAACTCTCACTATAGTCCATATCACAAAAAGAGAAGGTCATAAATCCTTCTCTTTTATATCTTCAACTAATTAGTTTTTGCGTTTCACAAATGGAAGGGCACCAAGGAGTAATCCAAGGAATCCTAATGATGCAATTGCAACATTATCTTTACCACCAGTGTTAGGAAGTTCTTTCTTATCTTCTGCTTTCGCAGCTGGGGCTTGATAAGTATTGTCTTTGTTAGTACCTGCTACAGTTGGTGCAACCGCAGGAGTTGATGGTGTCTCAGCTGTTGGTGTAGCTGAAGCATCTGTTCCAGGAGCTGATGGTGTTTTTGGTACAAGTGCAGGTTCATTTACAGCTGTAGTATCAGAATTTTCACGCGGTGGATTTCCAGGTGTTCCAACTTTAGCTGGGATTGGGAAATCAGGAGCTGGTTTTTCAGGTCTTGATGGTACTGTATTTTCTTTATTCGATTCAGGTAATTTACCTTCATTTAATTTTGATAAATCAAATTCAGGTTTTTCATTCACAAGATTTAACCAAGCAGCTTTAAGTTCTTCTAATTCTGCTTTAGCTTTATCTAATTCGCGTTTATATCCTTCTACAAGATAGTCTTCTGCGCCATTAGCTTCAGCATCTTGCACGTTAGTTTCAAGTTTTTTGATTTCAGCTTCCAGACGTTCGATTTCATCTTTAGGACCTTTAGCTTTTTCTACTGATGCTTCTGGTTTAGATGGCTCAGTTAGAGCATTATCATCATTTACACCACCATTGAACTCTGGAGTATTTTCAGTTGTAGGAGCTTCTTCAGCGTTTACTCCGCCGTTGAACTCTGGAACTTCATTTACTGCAGCTTCTACAGCATTCACGCCTCCGTTGAACTCTGGTTTTTCTTCAGTAGTAGCAGCTTCAGCAGCGTTTACTCCGCCATTAAACTCTGGTTTTTCTTCAGTAGTAGCAGCTTCAGCAGCGTTTACTCCGCCATTGAACTCAGGTTTTTCTTCAGTAGTAGCAGCTTCAGCAGCGTTTACTCCGCCATTGAACTCAGGTTTTTCTTCAGTAGTAGCAGCTTCAGCAGCATTTACACTACCGTTGAACTCTGGTTTTTCTTCAGCAGTAACTTCATCATCATTTACACCACCACTGAAATCTTTAGGTCCTTCACCTTTAGGAACTTCTTTTAAGTTTTCGATATAACCTAAAGTTGCATTATAATCATCAGTTAGCTTGTCAATTTCATCTTTGTAAGCTTTTACTACTTCGTTAACTTCGTCAAATTTAGCTTGAGCTTCATCTGCAGCAGTCTTAGCAGTAGCCACAGAACCTTCTAGTTTAGTAACAGCATCTTGTAATTTATCCTTAACATCTTGATCAGCATTATTTTTATTAGCTGTTTCAAGTGCAGTTTTAGCTTTTTCTAAAGTTTCTTTTTGTTTATCTAATGCTACATTTTTTTCTTCTAATGCTTTAGCTTTTTCAGTAGCATCTGCTTTATCTTTGTCAGCTACTTTAGTTAATTTTTCGATTTTTTCAGCTAAATCATCAGCAATATCTGTAAGTTTTTTAACGATTGGTTTAGAAGCTTCTTTTTTAGCAACTTCATCAATTTTTTTAGCTTCCTCAGCGTCTAATTTTTTAGTTTCATCAACTTTTTCAGGATCTTTATTTCTAGTGTTATAGTCGTTTTCTAATTCTTTAAGAACATCTCCTGCAGTTAAGTCACCTTTTTCAACCGCTTCTAAGATAGCTTCTTTACCAATTTCAGCTTTTTTATCAGCAATGGCTTTTTCTTTGTCTGTGATGTTTGCATCTTTGTTGATGTCTGCAATTGCATCTTCTTCAACTTGATCTAAAGCATCTTTCAGAGCAATTCTAGTATCAGCTTCTTCTTTTTTAAGTTCTTCAACTTTAGCTTTAGCTTTTTCAGCCTCTTCTTTAGCTTTAGCTAATTCAGTTTCTGCATCTGCTTTAGCTTTATCAGCTTCATCTTTTTTAGTTTGAGCAGCTGTTACATCGTCAGCTTCTTTTTTAGCTTTTGCTGTTGCTTCTTCAACTTTTTTCTCTAATTCAGCAACTTTAGCATCAGCTTCTTTTTTGGCTTCAGCAGCTTTTTCAGCTTCTGTTTTTTCTGCTGGTTTAGCTGGTTCTTCTTCTACTGGTTTAGCTGGCTCGTTAGCTTCTTTTTCTTTAGCAGCTTTTTTAGCAGCTTCGTTGTTAGTGATTTTCGGATTATTTGCTGTTGCTTCTTCTAATTGATCTAAAGCTTTTGATAAAGCGTCTTTAGAATCTGCTTCTTCTTTCTTAGCGTCTTCTTCTTTTTTAGCTTCTTCTTTCTTAGCGTCTTCTTCTTTTTTAGCTTCTTCTTTAGCAGCAGCTAATTCATCGTCTGCAGTTTTTTTAGCTTCTTCAGCTTTAGTTTTTGCAGCGTCAGCTTCAGCAGCTTCTTTTTTCTCCGTTTCAAGTTTTTTAGCTGCTTCATCAGCCACAGGAGTAGTTGTATCTACTTTTGCTTGAGCTTCAGCAACTTTTTCTTCAGCTTTTTTAGCGTCAGCTTCAGCTTGTTTAATTTCTGGACTTGTAACTTCTGATTTAGGAGTTGCAGTAACTCCAGATTCTCCAGCAGACTGAGTAGTAGCTGGATTAGAATCATCAGCTTTCACGACTGACGGTTGAGATGCAACAAAAGCTGCCCCCAAAACAGCCACACTTGCTAAGCTAGTTAAAATCATTTTCTTTTTGTTCATCTTGTGTACCTCTTTTTGAGAATCATATTTATGTACATTATAAACTTTTTTTAAGTGAAATCAAACGATATGTTATATTATATGCACTTTATTATTAATATGATATATTTTAAAAATTATAAAAAAAAAAGCATATTTTTGAACTGCACCCCAAAAGTTAGACAGAAAAAATCTAACTTTTGGGGTGCTTTTATTATGAAATTAACTTATGATGATAAAGTTCAGATCTATGAACTT
>NZ_NCVH01000005.1:0-11625 GCF_002096855.1 Streptococcus mitis
AAAGGTAACAGCCCAGACAACGGCATGATGGAATCTTTCTTTGGCATTCTGAAATCGGAGATGTTTTATGGTTATGAGAAGTCATTTGAGTCGCTCAACCAATTGGAACAAGCCATTGTAGACTATATTGATTACTACAACAATAAACGAATTAAGGTAAAAATAAAAGGACTCAGTCCTGTGCAATACAGAACTAAATCCTTTCAATAATTATTTGTCTAACTTTTTGGGGTCAGTACATTTACTAGCTTTCTTTTTTCTTTCTTTTCATTTTCTATAGTAAATTATAATTTTGAATTCAATTCAGATATCTTAATTCTTCATAAAAACTCTAGTTTAAATTCAAAAAACGGATTTTTATTGCTCTGAACATCAAAAAAGAAAGGACGAAATGTGTCCTTTCTAAATCTTAGCTTTTCTTCAACCCACTCTACAGTTGACAAAGAGCCAAAATAAAAAGCAGAAGAAACTTCCTGCTTTTTTATTGAGCTAGATTATTTAACCCATTCACCGTTTCCGTTAACAGTGTATCCACCTACAGTAGTGTTAACTGCAAGGGCACCTGAACCGTCAACGTAGTACCATTTACCACCAACTTGGAACCATTGGCTAGCTTTCATAGCACCTGAGTTTTCAAGGTAGTACCATTTACCACCGTCTTGCAACCAACCAGTTTGCATTTGACCTGAACCATTTAGGTAGTACCAAGTGTTACCATCTTTAACCCACCATTTTTGCATTACGCCTTCAGCGTTAAAGTGGTACCAAGCACCGTCAACAAATTTCCAACCAGTTGCTTTTTCACCTTTAGGGCTTACGATATAGCTCCAAGAACCATTATCAGCTTTGTACCAACCAACAGTCACAGCATTAGCTTTCACTTCAGCTTCTTCTAATACTGAACGGCTATAAGAAAGACCTACTTTTTGGTACTCTTGTGATGCTGTTTTTTCTGCAGCTTCTAGAGCATCTTTTGCTTTATCACGCTCTGCACGTGCAACAGGAATTTTTGCTGAAAGATCATCAGCTTTCTTTTGAGCTGCTGCGATTTTATCTTCCAACTCATATCCTGCTTTAGTAATACCATAAGCATCACCAGCTACTAACGCGTTTGCATATGCAATAGCTGCTTCAATACGTGCTTCATCAAATGTGAATTTTTGTTTATCAGCTTGCGCTTGTGCTAATTTTTCGTTAGCTTCTTTTTCAGCTTTTACAGCTTTATTTTGAGCTTCTTGTGCTTTTTCAAGAGCTTCTTGACCGCGTTTAATTGCTTGCTCATCTTTAGAGTCCATTGCTACTTTCAACTCAGCTTCGCGTGCTTGAGTATCTTTAACTGCCGCTTCGCGAGCAGCTTTTGTAGTTTCAACTGAAGACTTGTATGTTACTACATCAGCTTCTGCTTTCACCTTTTTAGCTGATGTTTCTGATAAAGCGTCGTTCAACTCTTTAACTTCTTTTACAATACCTTTTGCATCACCAACCATATCGTAAAGACGAATTTTTTCTTGTTTCAACTTTTCAAGGTTTGCGTAAGCTTCTTTAACATCTGATGAAAGGCTTGTATAAGTTGCTTCTGCCTTTTTATATGTGTCATAAAGTGGGTTAAGAACATTCAATTGTGCTTTTTGAACAGCATTGATGTGTTTAGCTACTGCTTGAGCTTCTGCTTTTGCTTTTTCATCACGGATAGCAGCTAATACTGGTCCATGTAATTCAACGTCTGCTGAAACAGATTGTACAGCACCAAATGCTGCTAGTGCGACTGCGCTTGTCAATAAAACTTTTTTCATCGTTTTATCTCCTTCATTTTTCTTTATAATATTTTTCGTAAGACTATCTTACTACCATACAGTATATAAATATTTGCAGGATTTGTCAAGGGTTTTCTGATAATTTTTTCTTTTTTCATCATTTTTTTAAAAAAGAGACAAAAAGGTCACTCTTATGTATAACATAAAAATTTAGAGAGGTAAATTGTAAAAATCATCAGAAACTTTAACAAAAACCACTCTATCTAAATCACTTGAATGATTAGATAGTGCTCACTTCTATGATATTATCTTACAAACGCTATCAAATGTCAAGTAAAAATGGCAAGTTTTTTGATAATAACTTGCCATTTCATCAACTTTCTACTATTTAAAGTGTGACCTTATAGCAAGGCCTCAAACTCAGCGACGGTCATGCCTAATTGCTCGCTAGCAACCTCGGAAGTCAGAAGACCTTGGCGAACGAGATTTACTAGACCTACTTTTAATCCCTCTTCGATACCCTCTGCTCGTCCTCGCTCCAATCCCCGTTCAATCCCCTCAGCACGGCCACGTTCTAAACCTTGTTCAATGCCTTCCGCTCTAGCTGTTTCCAAGGCATAATCCTGTGCTAACAAGGCTTGTTCTTCACGCATACGTAGTTGACTAAACATTTTCCTGTCCTCCTCGGCCCAGCTCTTGTAGTCCAGCAGTTGGTCTGCCTGGCTGATAGCTCGCTCGGGTTGCTGAGTAAAGGGTTTATTCCCGAAAAACTCTAACCATGGCTTGCGAACCTCGTCTTTGCTGGTTTCTCTGTATTTTTTTAGTTCTTATTCGTGATGCTCTTTCAATAGTTCTTCAAACTCAGAGACAGTCATGCCTAATTGCTCGCTAGCAACTTCAGAAGGCAAAAGACCTTGGCGAACCATATCTAAGAAGGCAAAGAATTTCCCACGCTCCAGTCCTTGTTCAATACCTTGTTCCAGCCCCTCTGCCCTAGCTGTCTCCAAGGCATAGTCCTGTGCTAACAAGGCTTGTTCTTCTCTCATACGTAGTTGACTAAACATTTTCCTGTCCTCCTCGGACCAGCTCTTGTAGTCCAGCAGTTGGTCTGCTTGACTGATGACTCGCTCGGGTTGTTGGGTAAAGGGTTTATTCCCGAAAAACTCCAACCATGGCTTGCGAACCTTGTCTTTGCTGGTTTCTCTGTATTTTTTTAATTCCAAGAATGCCATCTTGACCAGATGATTTTCTTGTCCATTATTGGTGATAGTTAAGACCTCACCTGTCATGTCTTCACGCATACTAAAGCTATGAAAAGCTAAATCATCTGAGAAGTAATTACTATCCACAATTGCGATAGCGTATACTGGTGCGATGTGTTTGTAACTCTGGTGTGTATCACCTTCACGTTGGCGAATTTTTTCTAGGTTTTGATTAACCTGACTGCACAGGTAAGCCCATAAACGATTAATGAAAAAATTCTGATGATGAACTTGGATTTCGATAATAACCTGCGTGCCATTGTCCAACTCTGCCAAAACATCTATACTGGTATAGAAATCCTGCGCTGAATAAGGCAGGGAAGGCAAGACGTGAATATTGCTTCCCTCCAAAATGGTCACATTTTTGGCTGGCAAATCCAGCATATCGCGGATAAATTGACAAGTGATTTCTGGATTACTAAAGATTTTCTTAGCAACCAAATCATTGGTTGGGCTGATGCCCGGATGTCTTAGAATCATCCTCTTCCTCCTTTTATTATACCACAGTTTTAAATCTAGGTTTACTAGATTCTCTGGCTCTATCTATTTATTCGGAAAAGAGATAAAAAACCTGAGAATCATCTCAGGCTTGGTCATTAAATCTTTTTCTCAATACTGAAAAGTGGAGAAAGTGGGCGTTTTTCATGGATACGTACAATAGCATCACCTAGGAGATGAGCGATTGAAATTTGCTCAATCTTATCGATCAAACGCTCTTCTGGCAGATAGATGGTATCCAAAACAACCAATTTCTTAATAGCTGAATTTTTGATATTGTCCATAGCAGGACCAGAAAGAACTGGGTGCGTACAGCTTGCATAGACTTCAACAGCACCAGCTTCTGCAAGAGCATCTGCCGCATGACAAATCGTTCCAGCAGTATCAATCATATCATCAATCAAGATACAAGTCTTGCCTTCGACCTTACCGATGATGTTCATGACTTCACTAGTATTCATCTTATCAACACTGCGACGTTTGTCGATGATAGCGATAGATGTTTTCAAAAATTCTGCCAACTTACGAGCACGAGTCACCCCTCCATGGTCTGGGCTGACAACCACATAGTCAGAACCAACCATGCCACGACGCTCAAAATAATCCGCAATCAGAGGAGCTCCCATCAAATGATCCACAGGAATATCAAAGAATCCTTGAATCTGCGCAGCATGCAAGTCGATGGTCAATAAACGATCCACTCCAGCTACTTCAAGCATATTTGCAACAAGTTTTGAAGTGATTGGCTCACGCGCTCTCGCCTTTCTATCCTGACGTGCATACCCATAGTAAGGCATGACAACATTGACAGATTCTGCACTCGCACGCTTCAAAGCATCCACCATAATCAAAATTTCAAGCAGATTGTCATTTACAGGCGAGCTAGTTGATTGTAGGATAAAGACGTGTTTCCCACGGATTGATTCTTCAATGTTGACCTGAATCTCTCCATCTGAAAATTGGCGGACACTTGATTTCCCCAACTCTATCCCAATCTCCTGCGCTACACGTTTTGCCAATTCTTGATTAGAAGAAAGGGCAAACAGCTTTAAATCAGAAAAAGACATGATTTCCTCCGGTATATATGTATCGCTTGTGCTTTTCACAAGATTTTTCCATCTACCATTGTAGCGCTTTTTGCACTATTTTTCAATCAAAAATAAAAGAAGGGCAGCATATTTGTACCCTTGCATCATTCTTTTAAAAAATATTCTAGTTCATCAACTCATTGTGCTTCTCAACAAAGCGATAAGCCTGATAAAAACCATAGAGAGTAATAGCCGTAACCACTGGAATCGCTAATGGCAACTCTGTCTCTAATTCTACAAAAGGAGAATTAAACAAGAAGTGAGTTCCCAAGGCTAAACCTAGGAAAATAAGCCCCTGTTTCTTGCCAACCTTCTGCCCTTTATAGGCTCTGTAAAGCAAGTAAACACCTACTACAGCCAGACCTGAAAAAGTCCAGTGAGAGGCAATTCCTGAGATGATACGCTCTAAAATCCTCGAAATAGTAAAGTCAAAGCCCTCTGGCAAATCCGTACGAATATAGCCAATATCCTCAATCATTTGAAATCCCAAACCAGAAGCAATCCCTAGTAAAAACAAAGATTTTAATTTTCGCACAGGAATCAAAGCTAAAACAAAGACAAGTGGTAACAATTTCAAGGGTTCTTCTACCAAAGGAGCTACAATAGCACTTTCAAAGGCATTTAAAAATGCACTATCTGGGAAAAGAATACCCAGTAAATCATGGATATAGGTATTAGCAAAACTAGACAACCAGCCTGAAAGGAACATCCCACCCAATAAAGACAGAATCAAGGCCTTCTTTGGCAATTCCCATTTTTTCCCAATACGGAAAAGGAAATAAAGAGCCGGAATCATGTAAAAGAGAGCTAGAAAGATAGAAACTCCCATTAGTCCATATTCCGCACCTGACATCGAACCGTCCGTATAGTAGATGGTTTCATATTGTAAACCAATACATAGCAATAAGATAAAAATAAATAAAATGCTGTTTTTCTTCATACACTTTCTTTCTAAATGAAGTATTTATAATTCTACGACTATCATACTTCCTGTATCCACATCGTAAATGGCACCAGAGATAATGACATCATCTGGTATTAAGGGAGACTCGATAAGGAGTTGCATATCCTCGCGCACACTCTCCTCTATATCTTGGAAGGGCAAGAAGTCTTGGTCTGACACATCGACACCTAGTTCCTCTTTCAGATACTCCTGAAAAGGACCATTTTCAAAAGTCTGAGCACCACAGTCTGTATGGTGCAATACCACAATCTCTCTTGTCCCCATTTGTTGCTGGGAAATAACTAGCGAACGAATCATGTCCTCAGTCACTCGGCCACCTGCATTCCGCAAGATATGAGCATCCCCAAGTGCCAAACCTAAAGCTTGCGCAACGTGCAGACGTGAGTCCATACAGGTCACAATGGCTACTCTAGTTTTAGGTTTAAGTGGCAGATTTAACTGCCCATGTAGGGCAACATAAGCCTGATTGGCTTGCATAAACTGTTCAAAATACGACACGATTCCCTCCTTGAAAATTTGATAGTCAAATATTTCTCCTATCTTATCATTTTTAAGAGGATTTGTCACAGATTAAGCAAAAACCTTTTTCAAAACTTCCTGAATTGTTGTCACCCCAATGACCTGAATTTCCTTAGGCGGAGTGATTCCTGTCAAAGAATTCTTAGGTACATAAATCTTAGTAAATCCCAGTTTAGCAGCTTCATTGATGCGTTGTTCGATACGATTCACGCGCCGAATCTCTCCCGTCAAACCAAGTTCTCCTACAAAACATTCCTGAGGATTAGTTGGCTTGTCTTTATAACTCGAAGCAATAGCAACCGCAACAGCTAAGTCTATCGCAGGTTCATCCAATTTAACACCGCCAGCAGATTTGAGATAGGCATCCTGATTTTGCAAGAGAAGACCTGCACGCTTTTCCAAAACAGCCATAATCAAACTCGCACGATTAAAATCAAGTCCTGTCGTCGTACGCTTGGCATTTCCAAACATGGTCGGTGTTACCAAAGCCTGAACCTCCGCCAAAATCGGACGCGTCCCTTCCATAGTCACAACGATTGACGAACCAGTCGCCCCATCCAAACGCTCCTCTAGGAAAACTTGACTCGGATTGAGGACTTCAACCAAGCCACCCGACTGCATCTCAAAAATCCCAATCTCATTAGTGGAGCCAAACCGGTTTTTGACCGCTCTCAAAATACGAAAGGTATGGTGACGCTCCCCTTCAAAGTAAAGCACCGTATCCACCATATGCTCCAACATACGAGGACCAGCTAGAGTGCCCTCCTTGGTCACATGTCCTACGATAAAGATGGCAATGTTATTTGTTTTGGCCAGCTGCATAAGTTCCGCTGTCACCTCACGCACTTGAGAAACAGACCCCTGCACCCCTGAAATCTCAGGAGACATAATAGTCTGAATGGAGTCGATGATGAGGAAGTCTGGCTGGATGCGCTCCACCTCAGTTCGAACACTCTGCATATTGGTCTCTGCATAAAGATAAAACTCACTATCAATATCACCCAAGCGCTCTGCTCGTAGCTTAATCTGCTGGGCAGACTCCTCCCCACTGACGTAGAGAACAGTCCCAACTTGAGACAGCTGAGTTGAGACTTGTAGGAGAAGGGTTGATTTCCCAATCCCAGGATCCCCACCTATGAGGACGAGACTTCCCGGTACCACTCCGCCTCCAAGTACACGGTTGAATTCCTCCATCTCCGTCTTGGTTCGATTGACATTGATGGAAGTCACCTCAGCCAGTTTCATGGGCTTGGTTTTCTCACCTGTCAAGGACACACGCGCATTCTTGACCTCGGCAACCTCAACCTCTTCTACAAAAGAAGACCAAGACCCACAGTTGGGGCAACGCCCCAGATATTTAGGTGAATTATACCCACAATTTTGACATACAAATGTCGCTTTTTTCTTTGCGATGATAAACCTCTTTCTATATCTCTAACTCACACTCAATCACTTGGCAAAAATCAATCTTCTCATTTGGCACAAACTGACGCATGAGCATGTTGTGAGTTACCACTATCACGGTCTGGTAATCTCGATACTTAGCCATGCATTCTAGAAAACGAGACTTCATCTTCGCAGCTGTCTCATATTGAATAGGACTATTAGGAAGTAACTCCCCATTATTTTCTAGAAATATAGCACGAGCTTTTTCAAAATTATCTGTGCCACTTTCATAGACCTGCCATTCATGCAATAATGGTTCCACTCTCAAAGGAAGTCCAGTAACACAAGCCACATAAGAAGCCGTTTCTAAAGCTCTTGTGACTGCAGAAGATACGATTATTTCAGCTGAAGGGAGTAAAGGATTGGTGCTCAGTTTCTGGGCTTGCTGCCGTCCCTTCTCAGACAAGGGGGCCAAATCTATCCCAAATCCCGTATAAGAACGCTCCTCTAACTCACGATAATCTGGCTCCCCGTGACGTACAAAGATAATCTTCATTCTAGTGCCCGGTCGATCCAAATCCACCAGTTCGAACGCCATCAGCCATATCTCCATCTGCAATTAAGAAAGGAGCAAAGACAGCCTGGACCACACGTTCCCCAACTTCAAGAACAACTTCTTGATCTGTAATATTCTTCATCTGAGCAAAAATATGCCCTTCATTCCCAGTATTGCCATAATAATCCCCATCAATGACCCCAACCGAGTTAATTAAAACTAAGCCCTTCTTACGAGGGTTTGAAGAACGATCATAAAGGTAAAGAACCTCAGTCGGCTGCATATAAGCCTTAACCCCTGTCGGAACCAAGACAATCTCTCCTGGCGCAATAACCGTACGCACAGCAACCTTTAAGTCGTAACCAGCCGCATGCGCTGTCTCACGCTTTGGCAATAAATTTTCATCTGTAAAACTAGAAACCAATTCAAAACCACGAATTTTCATCATCTTCTCTTTTCTATTATCATTTATTCTAGATTATTCTATCTTATTTATTCGGAAAAAGCACGAAAAAAAGAGCACACAATTCAAATCGCTTAGGGCTGCTGGATTCCTCCCCTGACCCGCTTCACGCAGAACTGTTGCTCCACTATTTATTATATCACATTCCTGTTCATTTTAAAAGCAAAATTATTTTTTCCGTCTATTTCTAAAAAAATCCTGCATAATAGCTGCGCATTCATCTTCCAAAATTCCTGTTTCAACCTCCACACGATGATTGAGACGCTCATCTGTCAAGATATCGTACAAACTCCCAGCAGCGCCAAATTTCTGGTTTTTAGCCCCATAGACCACGTTTGGAATACGGGCGAGTCCAATCGCCCCACTACACATGACACAAGGCTCAATGGTCACAAAAAGCGTGCAATCCAGCAAGCGCCAGCTCTCCTCACTCAGGTTCGCATTCTCTATGGCCATAATCTCCGCATGCATAACCGCTCGTTGCAGTTCCTCACGCGCATTATGCCCGCGACCAATGATTTCTCCGTCCTTGACAATCACACAACCAATTGGAATTTCATCGTGTTCAAGAGCAATCTCAGCCTCTCTCAAAGCCTCCCTCATAAAGACTTCTTTTTCTTCAACTGTATAATTCATCAATTTCCCTTTTCCTACTTATCGATTTTATTATTATATCATGATTTCCAAGACAAAAAAAGCCACCAAATGCGGTGACTTTATAGGGAGATTATTATGAAAAAGAAAAGTTTAGGATATTTGTTACAACAAGTTAGGAGGTCTTCTTGTAACTGTCTATAGTATATCCGAACTATCTTAAACAAATCTTAAAAATCTCTTAGGACCAAACACTTTCTAAAATATTTGTTTGTTCACGACCAGGACCTACTGAGAAAGTAGAAATACGAACGCCAACCAATTCACTCACACGACGAACATAGTTACGCGCATTCTCAGGAAGATCTTCCAAATTACGAACTCCGGTAATATCTTCTGACCAACCTGGCAACTCTTCATAGATAGGCTTGCAACGTTTCAATTGCTCAAGACTAGCTGGATAGTAATCAATACGTTGGCCATCAAGATCATAGGCCACACAGATTTTCACTGTATCTAAACCACTCAAAACATCGATAGAGTTCAATGAAAGGTTAGTAATACCAGAAACGCGACGGCTATGGCGCATCACAACTGAATCAAACCATCCCACACGACGTGGACGACCAGTTGTTGTACCATATTCATGACCGACTTCACGGATACGTTCTCCCACTTCATCAAACAACTCAGTTGGGAAAGGACCGTCTCCAACACGACTCGTATAGGCTTTACATACACCAACAACCTTGTCAATCTTACTCGGACCAACACCAGAACCAATCGTAACACCACCAGCTACAGGGTTTGATGACGTAACAAATGGATACGTACCTTGGTCGATATCTAGCATAACACCTTGTGCACCTTCAAAAAGCACACGTTTACCGTTATCAAGCGCATCATTCAAAATAACAGATGTATCTGTCACATATTTCTTGATTTGTTGACCATATTCGTAATATTCTTCAAAAATATCATCGAAAGAAATCGCTTTACTGTCATACAATTTTTCAAAAAGACGATTCTTTTCAGCAAGGTTACGTTCTAAGCGCTCACGGAAAATATCTTTATCTAAAAGATCGGCGATACGAATCCCAACACGAGCAGCCTTGTCCATATAAGCTGGACCAATTCCCTTAATTGTAGTACCAATCTTATTGTCGCCCTTAGCTTCTTCTTGCAAGCGATCCAACTCGATATGATAAGGCAAAATAACATGCGCACGATCAGAAATACGCAAGTTATCAGTTGTCACACCCTCCTCATGAAGATAGCTCAACTCTTTTACAAGAGATTTAGGATTTACAACCATTCCGTTACCAATAACAGAAATTTTTTCAGGGAAGAAAATCCCAGATGGAATCAAGTGCAATTTAAACTTCTTACCATCAATCACAATCGTGTGACCTGCATTATCACCACCTTGGTAACGTGCAATCACTTCTGCATTCGCTGAAAGGAAGTCTGTAATCTTCCCTTTACCTTCATCACCCCATTGGGTACCTACAACAACAACTGAAGTCATAATCTTGTCTGAGCCCTCAGGCTCTTCCTTTCTCACATACATGGCAGGACTCTCACCTGCAATTATATCTTACAATTAATTATAAGAAAAAATCGCCTTTTTATCAAGAAGAAACAATAGAAAGATTTGCTATTTCCAACTATTAAAAAATGTTTTAGAAAAATAACCAGCTATTTATTATTATCTTTCCTTAAAAAAATAAATTTGTTCGGAAATTAACTCAGACTGTCTCAACAAGCAACAAAACCTTGTTTCATTATCAATTTTTCAAGATACAAACGATAAGCAACACGATAATGGTAAACAATAAAATCCTGATGACTCACAATACGATATCGGACAAGATAATAAATCAAAAACTTAAAATGAACATATTCCCAATCAAAATTATCACCGAAGAACATACCATACTCTTCTTCAATATTTCTATAAAAATCCATCATCTGATCATAAATACTTTGTAGCATAAATATATACTCCTTTTCTTTTTATGACCTTATTCTAACAAAAAATTTCAATTAATCTTTAATAATTCCTGAATTGTTAAAATACCAACCTCAAAAAGATAACAAATAGGAAAAGTTGACAGAATAGGAACAAATTTACTACTTAAATTTCAAAAACTAAGATAATGGAAGCGGAAGGATTCGAATCCCTCGAAGGAGCGTATTTACAGTCCGCAACGTTTAGCCTCTTCGCTACCCTCAATTAAAGTACTAAAAAGATCTCCTTGATCGAAAACGGAGGGCTCTGAAACTTTACTCAGCAAAAATATCTCACACCAAATAACACTAAATAGATTATTAATTATAAAAAAAAGAGGCCTAAACCTCTTTTTTCTTAACTACTCCGCCAGTAGGACTCGAACCTACGACATCATGATTAACAGTCATGCGCTACTACCAACTGAGCTATGGCGGATTAGAGCTAAGCGACTTCCATATCTCACAGGGGGCAACCCCCAACTACTTCCGGCGTTCTAGGGCTTAACTTCTGTGTTCGGCATGGGTACA
>NZ_NCVH01000006.1:0-7428 GCF_002096855.1 Streptococcus mitis
GGAGTTACTGGTTTCTCTGGAGTTACTGGCTTCTCTGGAGTTACTGGCTTCTCTGGAGTTACTGGCTTCTCTGGAGTTACTGGCTTCTCTGGAGTCACATCAACGTAATAAGTATCAACACCTTCTTGGCCGTCATAATTTTTACCTGTTCCATACTGGTCTTGAACAAGACGGTAACCTTGAGCGCGGTATTTATCAATTACAGACTGCTTCTCTGCTTCTGTGTAGGATACAGGTTCACCTTCTTTACCGGCAAACTCTTCTGTACGCTCTAGCTCTTTTACAACTGAACCTTGTGCATCTACATGACGATAAATAACAATAGCTTTATCATCGCGTTTTACTGGTGCTTCTGGAACTTCTTCGTAAATATATGTTACTTCTTTAGTAACTCCGGCTTCAACAATGCCCTGAGATGGAGAAGATTGTGAGCTAATAGAGACACCATTCTCATCATATTTGTGACTTCCATCAATTGTCTCACCAGCTGAAGTTACTAAACGGTATGTCTTACCTTCAGCAGTAGTAATTGTTGAAGGTTTTTCAGTAGAGTTCTCAGATGCATTATAAGTAGAACCAGGTTTACCATCTACAGTATCTTTAATTGGAGATTGAAGAACCTTCCCTTCTGTAGAAACATAGTTAATGTTGACATTACCTGCTTTTTCATATACATATTTAACAGTCGTAGTGCCTTCTTTAACTTTACCAGTTTCTGAATCAGAATCATTCTTCACTTCTTTATAATAGTATGTCACTCCATTTTTTACGATTTTTTGATCTTTGTGTTCCTTAGTATCATAATCAGTACCTTCATCTGTTTTTGGAGTGTCTTCTACATCTTCTTTAATTTTGTTACCTTCAGTATCATAATACTCAACAATAACATTTCCTTGTTTAGGAGTAACAGGTGTATAAACAACTTCGTAGAACAAATCGTCATCGGTTGCAACAACCGTTTCTCCATCAACAGATTTCTTACCTGCCAACACAGAAGGAGTTCCTTCTTTTACTTTAGCAACTGTAGATAACGTGTATTCTTTACCTTCGATTACAACTGTTGGTTGTGGAACTACTGTATCAAAGTTATCTTTTGTTGTTTCCCAATTACCAAGAGTAGTTTCTCCCGTAACAAGATTCACTGTCCCTTTACGTTCGAATTGTACAGAGTCCTCTTGAGTCGGAATTTCTTTTGAAATTGGAGTTTTCACACCATCAATTTCAGCATAATAAGTGATTGTACGGTTCACTTCCTCTTTCAACTTAAGAATTTCTTGATTATCTGGTTTTGGATATTTAGGGTCTTTAGGATGTGTTGGAACTGTTGGATTAGGGAATTGAGGATCTGCTGGATTAGGATCTTCTGGAGAGCTTGGATCAGTTGGCACTTCCCCTCCTGGCGTCAATGGCTTGTCTGGTGTAACTGGTACAACATATGGAGTCACATCAACGTAATAAGTATCAACACCTTCTTGGCCATCATAATTTTTACCTGTTCCATACTGGTCTTGAACAAGACGGTAACCTTGAGCGCGGTATTTATCAATTACAGACTGCTTCTCTGCTTCTGTGTAGGATACAGGTTCACCTTCTTTACCGGCAAACTCTTCTGTACGCTCTAGCTCTTTTACAACTGAACCTTGTGCATCTACATGACGATAAATAACAATAGCTTTATCATCGCGTTTTACTGGTGCTTCTGGAACTTCTTCGTATTCATAAATAATTGTCTGCTTTTCTTCATTAACTTTTCCACTTTCAGGAGCTGACCCAACTTTATGCCCAACTAATTTATAAGTCTTGCCATCCTTAGGAATTTCAAGTGGTTTAAGAATAGGGGTATCTGATGTATAATTTGTATCAATCGGTTCATCTACTGATACAGGTTGTGAACTTTGAATCTCAGTATCAGTCCCTTTTATTACATATTTTACAACAACATCACCTGATTGTTTATAAAATCCAGAATCAATTGTCCAGTCGTTAGAGTTTTTTATTACAACTGTTGTCTCAAGACCATTCGAATCCTTAGATTCATCTGAAGTTCCTGCTTTTTTAGTTGAAACAAATCCTTCTGGTGTTTCAAATTTTACTTTATATGTACCATTATAGACTTTCGAGAAGTAATATTGTCCTTTGTCATTTGTTGTAGTTGTAGCTATAAGCTGTCCCTTATCATCAAATAGCGAAACTTTTACATCTGGAATCCCTGATTCACCTTCGTCTTGGATACCATTTCTATTTGTATCATTCCAAACTAAATCACCTAAAGCGTATGGGAGGTCGGCTGTATTATAGCCACCTTCATCAGGAGCAGCTAAAGTAATAGATCTATTTGCATTTGCGACTGACTTGGTATATATCCGGCCATTAACATTTCCCTCCATTGTTGAGGATACTAACATCGTATTATCTGCATTTGCTTTAGTTACTGTTTTATTTTTAGTTACAATAACAAACGCATCTGAAATGTTACCAAAGTTTATCTTCATCTGATTTCCACTATAAGTCGGAGAATATGTTGCAGTAACATCTTCTAATTTAGACGGGTCATAGTGGTAACTAGAATCAAGTGCAACATTAGCAGGGACTCGATAGACTTTCACCTCAGTATCATTGGAGTTAAATTGTGCAACATTGTTGTTTAGATTTTTTTCTGTATAAATAGCATTATTAACATTAACTCTGTTAATATTTGCAAAGGTAACGCTTGTGATTTCCTTTGTTTTGTCATTACTTTCTGTAATCAAACTAGAAACTGCAAGTCCATTAACTGCATTTGCCTTAGAACTATCGATTTGATTATATCTAACAGGTACAGAAAACTGCTTTGATGTATTTCCAATTGAAATAGTTGGTGTAATTGTTGATGTTTCTTTAACAATATCCCTATTCACTGCAACATAAAAACTTTTAGATGCCTCGATATTTCTTAACACTTCTGCTTCTTTTGTTATTACAAATTTCACCGTGTTAGTAGCTGAATCGTAGTGACCTTTAGCCAATCGAATACTATCTTCAATCCAAATACTTGTATCAAAGTCTTTAGGACGTGTAATACCAGTCAAATCAACTTCATTGCTGAACTTGACAGTAAAATAATCTCCTTCTTTTACACTAGGAGCTGAAAATTTAATTTTAGCGTTAAGTGAATCTCCATTATCAACTACAACCGGAGTTGTTTCATGACTTAATTCGATACTAGGGTTAATATCATTAGAAATATCTTTTCCTTCAACAGCATCAGAAGCCGTTGTTGATTCAGGAACCCCTGTCGGCTTACTATTTGAAGTTGTTTCAACGGGTTGATTCGCTGTATTTGATTCTGGAATATTCCTAGAACTTTCTTCATTAGCCGATGAATCATTAATTCCTAATACTGGGGTCGCTCCATTGCTTACACCAGCATTGACATCAGCATATGCAGTACTTGTTCCTAATAGAACAAGTCCACTAGCTACAGCAACCGAAGCAATACCTACATTGAACTTCCGAATCCCAAAACGAATCACTCGTTCAGTTGATTGTTTATTTGACTTAAACATAACTTCTCCTTCTTAAAAAGATTTGATAATGTTCAAAAACACTATCTCAATGCTCTAGTTATTTTTTGTCAATAATTTCTATAATCTTTTAAAGTTTTTATAAAAAGATTAGTAACTATTAACTACTCTAATAATAGCATAGTCTTTCTCTACCTGCAACTACTTCGTTTAAAAATATTAAAAATAATTGTTTTTTTCTTTTGTAACAGTTTTATACTAGAATCAATCCTATAAACACTTATCTGAATCTGAACGAGTAAAATTTGAGGATTATTTATGTTTAGAACTCAAACGTGCAGAGATTGCTCGTCGGCTGGGGAGAAATCGCTCTACTATTACTCGTGAAAGTAATCGTGGTTTCATCACACAAGTAAAAAAAGCAAACAGGCAGAAGGTCTATTAGCAACACTATTATGCATATGCTGCCCATAACTATTACCGTCATGCTAGATAAGTCAGCTGTTAGCTGAAACTAGATCGTGTTTCAGACGACTTTCTGAGAGAATTTACAGAAGCGATGAGAGAGAAAACAATGGTATATAGCTTGGATACCTTTGTTCATATCTATAGACTCCAACATATAGATTAGTTGTCCCTCTACCAAGAAACATCTAGGAAAGTTAATTGAAGAAAGTCCAGAAGAGGTCAATAATCGTTCCCGTTTTGGAGATTGGGAAATCGATTCTGTTCTGGGCGGAAACACGATAGGAGAACCTTTTATTAATAATCTCATTAAACTTATCAAACGAAATGCCTTTGGATTTCAGAACTTTGAAAACTTCAAAAACGGATTTTTATCGCTCTGAACATCAAAAAAGAAAGGATGAAATTCATCCTTTCTATATCTTATCTTTTCTTCAGCCCACTACAGTTGACAATGAGCCGAAAAATATCATACATAGCTTCTTATCCCACATCTTTAATAATAAACAAACTTACTAATCATAGTGATTTGTTCATGGTGTATAAAAAGTAATGTAGATATTTCAACAAAAACGTAGAGAAAATGATTATGGCATTATTTTACAACAGATGAAATCCCGTTGGGATCGAATAATTTACTTTTGATGTCAAGAGTAAATGGTGTAACTGTTGTCGTATCAGCCATTATCATACCTTCTGATCCTGGTCCAGTTGCAGTTAAAACTCCAATTATTTCCCCATCAAGGTATACAGCTGACCCAGAATTTTCTTGTGCTGCTGGCATACTCACGGTAAGTGTGCCATCTGATTCAACAGCTGTAATTTTCCCTGATGTCTTAGTAAAATCACCTCTATAATAACGAGAATAACCTGTTGTCGTAACTGTTTTTCCAATCAAACGGTTTAAATCTTTGTATATCACCAAAGTTGGGGTCTTAGTATTAATGGTAGTGGGTTCAACAATTTTTGTAACACTAACATCGTGCTGAAGATCGTTATATCCTGCATATCCAGGCATTGGTTTAAATGGTGTTTTTACGAAAACATTTTTTTTGTACATCTTCATTAAAAAATTGTGTGTGGAACCGTTTGTTTCAGATTCTGCGGTATTCCAACTTCCGTAACTTCCATCTTCCCTTGCGACACAATGAGCAGCTGATAGTAGCCAATTATCTTTGATTATAGTACCTGTACAACGCATTTTAGAAGAACCTTCTTTGTTAATATTCCATGCATAAGTAATATTATATGGAAACTGACTTTTTTCCTGACTTGAAACTGGGGTTCGAATTCCTTCTTCAGCAAAAGCTGTACCTAGAGGAATAAAGACTAAAAGAATAAATGCTGAGTAAATAATCTTTGTAAAACAGTTATTTTTCATTAGAAAACTCCTTTATGTAAATATTGTTTCTCTACGCCTTATATTATATATTATATAAAAAATCCTTTAATATATCAAATGGAATTTTATTTAAATTTTAATAAAAGGTGAAATCGTTTTAACGAAAGTTCTATAATGAGTTAGACACACATCCCCTCCTAAAAGTTAGATGGTTCAACTAGATTATTGCTAGTACTCGATTTCATTTGATAAGAGGCTTGAAGCTATTAGGATAGCTAGCCAAGACTAATCTTAGACTTAGTTTAGCTAACAAAACAGCGTCAAGGGATCCTGTTGCCAAATGAAAGCTAATTGTTGCAATAAAAAAAGCTATTATGCAATAGCCTTCAAAACCTTGAAAAATCAACAAATCAGATTCTAAAAAATTACCCTAAAATTACATAGTCAATATTTATGGGTATCATTTTGGGTATCAAAAAACCGTAAGCTATTGCCTGCGGTTGGTGTAATCTAATTTAAAATCTTTCTATTTATAGGCATAAAAAAACACCTATGTGTTATACAGCTCTATAATATTTGTAGTGGGTAAATCCCCTATAGATATTATGGAGCCTATTTTGTTGTAGAAAAAAGTCCCATATGCCCTATAATGAAAAGCAATCAGGCCACCATTAGAAAGATTCATATGGAACAATTACATTTTATCACAAAACTACTCGATATCAAAGACTCAAACATAAAAATTCTAGATATCATCAATATGGATACACACAAGAAAATTATCGCTAGACTGGACTACAACGCCCCATCTTGTCCTTATTGTGGAAGTCAAATGAAGAAATATGACTTTCAAAAACCGTCGAAAATTCCTTACCTCGAAACGATTGCTATGCCTACCAGAATTCTCCTTAGAAAACTCCGTTTCAGGTGCTATCACTGCTCTAAAATGATGGTCGCCGAGACTTCTATCGTCAAGAAGAATCACCAAATCCCTCGTATTATCAACCAAAAAATTGCGCAAAAGTTGATTGAAAAGACTTCTATGACCGATATTGCTCGCCAGCTTGCCATTTCAACTTCAACTGTCATACGTAAACTGAATGACTTTCAACTTTAAGCATGACTTTAGCCGATTTCCTAACATTATGTCCTGGGATGAGTATACCTTCACTAAGGGAAAGATGAGTTTCATTACGCAAGATTTCGACAATCTCAACATCATCACTGTTCTTGAAGGCAGGACACAAGCTATCATCCGAAAACACTTCCTACGCTATCCTAGACAGGTTAGAAAACGGGTCAAAGTCATTACTATGGATATGTTTAGCTCCTACTACAAATTGGCTAAACAGCTCCGCTTTCGAATTTCTAGGCTCAGGCTGAAACAGTCCCCCAGACTGTTTCACTCCAAAATGCAAAAATTGTACTTGATTGCTTTCACCCTTCGTTAATCTATTTCTAAACTCAGGCTAAAACAGTCCACTGGACTGTTTTACTCCAACATCTCAGCCGTGCTATGAGTCGTATCCGTGTTCAAATCATGAATCAGTTTGAGCGAAAATCCCATGAATACAAGGCTATCAAGCGTTACTGGAAACTCATTCAACAGGATAGCCGTAAACTCAGTGATAAACGTTTTTATTGATCTACTTTTCGGTCACATTTGACCAATAAAGAAATTCTAGAAAAGCTACTTTCATACTCTCAAGAACTTAGACAGCACTGTAATCTATATCAACTCCTGCACTTTCATTTTCAAGAGAAACAGGCTGACCATTTCTTTGATCTGATTAAAAAAGCAATTTATTCTGTAAACCCTATTCTTCAAACTGTTTTTAAGACCTTTTTGAAAGATAAGGACAAGATCATTAATGCACTGGAACTTCCCTACTCAAACTCAAAACTAGAAGCTACCACTAATTTTATCAAATTCATCAAGCAAAATGCTTTTGGCTTCCGGAACTTTGACAACTTTAAAACTAGAATTCTCATTGCTCTAAATATCAAAAAGGAGAGAACCAATGGCTCTATAATATTTGTAGTGGGTAAATCCCCTATAGATCTTATGGAGCCTATTTTTGTGTAGAAAAAAAGTCCCATATGACCTATAATGAAAAG
>NZ_NCVH01000007.1:0-7409 GCF_002096855.1 Streptococcus mitis
GACCAAGTCTCTCGCGGTGCAGCTCTTACAGAAGGTTCTATCCAACCGAAACGTCTCCTTGCAGTTCGTGATGTCTTGTCAGTTGAAACCTACCTTCTCGGTGAAGTACAAAAAGTTTACCGTAGCCAAGGGGTAGAAATCGGTGACAAACACATTGAGGTAATGGTTCGTCAAATGATTCGTAAAGTTCGTGTCATGGATCCAGGGGACACAGACCTCCTCATGGGTACCCTCATGGATATCAATGACTTTACAGATGCTAACAAAGATGTTCTTATCTCAGGTGGAGTTCCAGCGACAGGTCGTCCAGTCCTTATGGGAATTACCAAAGCCTCACTTGAAACCAACAGTTTCTTGTCAGCGGCTTCCTTCCAGGAAACAACTCGTGTCCTTACAGATGCGGCCATCCGTGGTAAGAAAGACCATCTCCTTGGACTGAAAGAAAATGTTATCATCGGTAAGATCATCCCAGCAGGTACTGGTATGGCCCGTTACCGTAACCTTGAACCACAAGCTATCAACGAAGAAGAATACCTTAATCCTCCGGTAGAGGAAGAAGGAAATGAAGAAACAAATCTTGTTGTAGAGGCTCAAGTTGAAATAAACGAATAGAATATTTACTTGAAATGAAAAAGAGGGGGGGTTCCCTCTTTTTTGTGTAAAAATATTGAATAAAACTACATAAAACATGCAAAAAAATAATATTTTGAGACTTCGGAGTATAAATATTCTTTTTTAAAATATTAAGCATAATCGTTGAGTTTTACTTACGTGAATGCTAAAATGTAAAGTAGTTGTTTGTGTATTCATAAAAAACAGTGCATAAAACATAACAATATATTCAATTCTGGACAGGATATTGGAGGTAAATCATGAAAAATGATCTGTTTAATGACCGAATTAGTCGATTCTCGATTCGTAAGCTTCATGTAGGAGTTTGCTCGGTCTTACTCGGAACGTTGGTAATGCTCGGAACTGCTACAGGTGTCGGAGCTGATGAAGTAACTGAAGAAAAACAAGCTGACGGAGTTGCAGCTACAACAGAAGTAGACAAAGCTGAAACCCCTGTAACTACAGAAGCAGCACCTACTAAAGAAGTAACTTATAAAGCGGAAGCAGCACCTGCAGTTTCTACTGAAGTAAAACCTGAGCTAAATAGCGACAAATTGGCAGCTTACGTTGCTGAAATTGAAGCAAACGTGGCAAATGGTAAATACAGCAACAAGACAGACGAGAGCGTTGAAGTTCTTAAGGTAGGTCTTGCCAATTCTAAAAATGCACTTACTTCTGCTACAAGCCAAGCTGAACTTGACGCAGCTTACCAATCACTTGCAACGATTGTAAATGATAAACTTAAGGAAAAAGAAGTACCTACTAAGCCTGCAGCTGCAGAAGAAAAGATTGCAGCAGGCGAAGAAGCTCCAGCGTCTGAAAACGCTCCTAAACGCCGCTCTCGTCGTGCTCTCGGTGACGCAAATGATCCAAGCTTGATTGGGGATGACGTTGAAGACGCAACTTCAACTCCAAAGGTAGAAAAACCAGGTTTTACAACAGATCTTGATGCCAAATCTATGACTAGCCAGATTACTTGGTTGGACTTTGGAGATGTAGCCAACTGGACAGGGGCAAAAACAGTCAATGTTCCTAAAAATGACCAATTTCCTGATAAAGATTTAGAAGAAAAATTAGCTCTTCAAGTTGGGGCTACCTATACCAAGGAAATCATGCCTGGCTATGTAGTCACTGTAAAAGTTAAATCTTTGAAACCTTTCCAAGCAACTGAAATCTATAAAAAACGGATGGAAGAGCAAGGGGCTACAGAAGCTGAAAAAGCAACCTATGATCCAAATGCAAAAAATGGATATGTAAAGGGTGTTACTTCAACAGGGGTTAAAAAAGCTTTTAATGATGGCGAAGAAGCCGACGTTGTCGCTGATGCTCAAAACGGTTGGACTGAAGTTAGATTTGAAAACGTTGATACGAAAGCCAAGAAGACTACCATGGGTTCAGCTATGAATGGTGGAAATATTGGAGTTCAGTTTGAAATCTCTGCAACCTTCCGTGGCAAGACAGTTAAGCCAGCTGTTGTCATGGCTGATGGCGAGTCTGCTAACCCTGGTGAATTTGTTATGTTCACTACCAATGGAGAAGGTTGGCAACACCTTGGGGAATGGAAAAAATTTACTAGACCATCCACCACTGTTCCTTATGAACCACAAGATACAGAGAATCTTTTTGGTTCTAAACCTAAATATAATAACATTAACCTAAGACAACTTCGTGATTCTAATCAAGTTGGTCCAGATAAGAAGCCAGTAGCCTGGAAATACTTTGGGAATCCAGATCAAGTGACCGGTGGATTAGGGACAGGTGTCTTTGGTCCAAACATTTCAGCAGGAAATAATGCAGTTCCACTCGTGATGACACGTGGAGCATCTGAAGTGGGGCTTTATATCGCTTCAGGTGGTAAACAGTCTGCTATGCTAGGATTCTTCCCACTTGATGAAGGGGATGCTCCTGAGTCATATGGTAAAGCAGTCCATACCATTGCAACTGTTGACGGTGTTACTGGAGCTAAAGTAAATCAACCGTATCTTGGTAACGTGAGTCCGGATATGGATGAGAATACGACTCTTGACTGGTTCGGTGATGATAAGGCAACTACGGCCGATGAAGGAATTGACCAATTGCTTCCAGATGAACTCAAAGGGGCAACCAATGAGATGATCAAGATGGACCGTACACGCCCAGGTAACTACAAAATGTCAGTTCAAGCCCATTTGGATGGAGCTTCAGAAGCTTATATCTATGGTTGGGTAGACTTTAACCAAAACGGTACCTTTGATGAAGATGAACGCTCTAATCTTGCAAAAGTGACCCAAGATGGTACAGTCGAGTTGACCTTTGCAAACAGCAAGACTTACATCGATCCTAGCGTCAACGAGCTTGGTGCTCGTGTCCGTATTGCTAAGAAAGCTACTGAGATTGAAAGCCCAACGGGTATGGCCTTTTCAGGGGAAGTGGAAGACTTCAGAACTCAAATTACCCACCCACCAAAAGGGAAATTCAAAGAAACAAGTGGTCTTCAAGGGGCGAAGCAAACTGCAACTGTTGCCTTTACAGCACGTGGAGAACACAAGTTTGAACGTGATTCTACTGCTGTTATTGATGAAACCGTAGAACCATACATTGTTGACAAAGATGGCAACCGAGCAACCCTTGACGCAGACGGTTACTACGTCGTTCAAGGACAAGGTAAGTACAAGATTACTGCTAAGGGTAAAGATGTAGATGTTGAGTTTATTCCTGAGGACAACTTCCTAGGAACAGCTGATGGTATCTCTATCCGTCGTTCAGATAATAATGGCTATGATACTGGTTGGTCAACAAAATTCCCAGACAGAGAACCTAATGTGAATAGCCAATTAAATACTATGGATGGTCAATATGTTCCTACTGTAACACCGATTGACATTGAAGGGGTTGACAAAACTTCTAAAGATATTCAAGGTGCAACTCAAAAAGAAACACCTGCCTTTAATACAACAGCTTCTAACTCAGCTGGTGATAAGATTTCTATTGCTCCAAGTGCGGACTATCCTGCTAAGTTGGTAGACCCAGCAACAGGTCGTACTATTGATGAGACATCTGTAACAGTAGCTGGAGAAGGGACATACACTATCAATCCTACAACTGGAGAAGTAACCTTCACTCCAGAACCAAGCTTTACTGGTACAGCCAAAGGTGTGGATGTTTCATTGTCAGCGCCAGTTGGACGAAATAAAGACGGTCAGATTCAAAAAGAGTACATTAAGACTGCTACAGCTAAGTACACACCAACTGTCACACCAATCACAGTGACTCCTACAGACAAGGTTTCTGCGGATGTTCAAAATGTTCCTCAAACCCAAACACCAACCTTTGATTTGAGTAATGATAAGACTGCTGAAATCACTAGCAAGAAATTGGTGGATCCCGCAACTGGTCAACCAACTGATGAAACAACAGTGACAGTAGCAGGTGAAGGTAGCTATACTATCGATCCAACGACTGGGGCAGTAACATTTACGCCAGAAAAAGACTTTGTTGGTACTGTAAAAGGAGTAACTGTTCAGGCAACTGCTACCATTACAAATGCTAATGGTAAGACTGCAACCATTACTTCAGATGCGACCTACACACCAACTGTTGTGCCAGCAGTTCCAACTGCAAACCCTGCAACTTCTAAAGATGTTCAAGGGGCAACTCAAACCGGGACACCAACATTTGCAGGAACTACTGTCCAAGTAAACGGTGAAGATAAAGCTATTACCATTAAAGACAATAGCTACACATTGCTAGATAAAGATGGTAACGAAGTTTCAAGCACACCAGCCTTTGCTGAAGATGGTACAACTGAAATTGGTACTTTCTCTATTGATCCAACAACAGGTCAAGTAACCTTCACACCAACTGATAAGTCTTACACAGGTAAAGTAACGCCTGTTAAGGTTCAAGCTGAAAGTTCAAACGGTATCAAGGTGGATACAACTTACACACCAGAAATCGTTCCAGTAACCCCAACGGCGACCCCAGCAGAAACAACAGATGTTCAAGGTGCAACTCAAACTGGTAAGCCTGAATTTAGAGCTGGAACTGTCGATATCAATGGTGTAGAAAAATCTGTTCCAATCAACGAAGCTGTACCAGCTAAATTTGACGATGGGACTACATCTAAGAAAATCGAAGGTGTAGGTACTTACACAGTAGCTTCAGACGGAACAGTAACTTTTGTTCCAGAAAAAACATTTGTTGGTAAAGCACCAGCAGTGACTGTTGTTCGTGAGGACATGAATGGCACAAAAGCTTCTGCTACATACACTCCAACAGTAACCCCAGTAACGCCAACAGCGAAACCAGCTGAATCAGTAGCACCTCAAGGTGTGGTTCAAACGGGAACTGTAACCTTCACAGAAGGTAACCCAGTAGCGCCAATCGACAAGGATACTATTACTCTTCTCGATGAAAATGGTCAACCAGCTACTTCCGTAGATGCTAAGTCGTCAGATGGCAAGGTTATCGGTACTTTCACAGTTGATAAAGCAACAGGTGTCGTAACTTTCACACCAACAGATAAATCATACTCAGGTGAAGTGGTTCCAGTTAAGGTTCAGGCTAAAGATGCTAACGGCACTCCAGCAGAAACAACCTACACACCTAAGATTACTCCAGTAACGCCAACAGCAACCCCAGCAGAAACTACAGACGTTCAAGGCGCGACACAAACTGGTAAACCAACCTTCACAGAAGGCGATCCACGTGTACCAATTGATGAGAACGTTCCAGCAACCTTTGACGACGGTTCAACGACTAAGACTGTAGACGGAGTTGGTAAGTTTACAGTAGCACCAGATGGTACTGTAGCCTTCGTTCCAGAACCTAACTTCACTGGGACTGCGCCGGCAGTAACAGTGGTTCGTGAGGATAAGAACGGAACGAAAGTTTCTGCTACTTATACACCAACTGTAACTCCAATTACAATCACTCCAACAGACAAAGTTTCTGAGGATATCCAAAACGTTCCACAAACTCAAACACCTACATTTGAGTTGAGCAACGATAAGACTGCGAAAATCACAAGTAAGAAATTGGTAGATCCAGCAACTGGTCAACCTACTGATGAAACTACTGTGACAGTTCCAGGAGAAGGAACTTACACTATTGATCCTACAACAGGTGCTGTAACATTTACACCTGAAGAAGACTTCGTTGGAACTGCTAAGGGAGTTAAAGTTCAGGCTACTGCTACAATTACTAACGAAAATGGTGAAAAAGCTACGATTAAAGCGGATGCAACATATACCCCAACTGTAGTAGCGGCAGAGCCAACTGCGAATCCGGCAACATCAATTGATGTACAAGGTGCGACTCAAACAGGAACACCAACATTTGCAGGTACAACTGTACAAGTTAATGGTGAAGACAAAGAAATTACTATTAAAGATAATAGCTATACACTTTTAGATGATGATGGGAATCAGGTTACTACTACCCCAGCTTATGCAGAGGATGGAGTAACAGCAATTGGTACCTTCTCAATTGATCCAGCAACAGGTACTGTAACCTTCACACCAACAGATAAATCTTACACTGGTAAAGTAACTCCAGTTACAGTTGTGGCTGAAAGTTCAAACGGTATCTTCGTAGGTACAACCTACACTCCTGAGATTGTTCCTGTTAAACCAACAGCAACACCAGCAGAAACAACAGATATTCAAGGTGCAACACAAACAGGTAAACCAGAATTTAAGGGTGGTACAGTTAAAGTTAACGGTGTTGAGAAGACTGTTCCAATTAATGAAACTGTTCCAGCTACATTCGAAGATGGCTCAACAGCTAAGACAGTAGAAGGTGTTGGGACATACACAGTAGCAGCAGACGGTACAGTTACATTTGTCCCAGAAAAATCATTCGTTGGAACGGCTCCATCAGTGACAGTTGTTCGTGAAGATATGAACGGAACAAAAGCTTCTGCGATATACACCCCAACAGTAACTCCTGTTAAACCAACTGCAACACCAGCAGAAACAACAGATATTCAAGGTAAAACACAAACAGGTAAACCTGAATTTACTGAGGGTGATAGCCGTGTACCAATCAACGAAGATGTTCCAGCAACATTTGATGATGGTTCAACAACTAAGACCGTTGAAGGTGTTGGTACTTACACAGTAGCAGCAGATGGTACTGTTACATTTGTACCAGAAAAATCATTTGTCGGGACTGCACCAGCCGTGACAGTTGTCCGTGAAGATAAGAACGGAACAAAAGCTTCAGCAACCTACACACCAACAGTATTGCCAGTAACACCTGAAGCAACACCAGCAGAAACAACAGACATTCAAGGTGCAACTCAAACAGGTAAGCCTGAATTCAAGGGTGGAACTGTAACGGTTGATGGCGTTGAGAAAACTGTTCCAATCAACGAAGATGTTCCAGCAACATTTGACGATGGATCAACAACTAAGACAGTAGAAGGTGTTGGTACCTACACAGTAGCTCCAGACGGAACAGTAACATTTGTTCCAGAAAAATCATTTGTTGGTACAGCTCCATCAGTTACAGTTGTTCGTGAAGATAAGAACGGAACAAAAGCTTCTTCAACTTACACACCAACAGTAACACCAGTAGTTCCAACTGCTGAAGATGCTACTTCAACTGACAAACAAGGTCATGAACAATCAGGCAAACCAACATTCACACCAGGTAACTCAAACGTACCGATGGATGATGATACACCAGAAACTTTCGAAGATGGCAGAACAACGAAGACAATTCCAGGTGAAGGTACCTACACAGTAGCACCAGACGGAACAGTAACATTTGTCCCAGAAAAATCATTCACAGGTAAAGGAACAGGCGTAACAGTT
>NZ_NCVH01000023.1:0-2500 GCF_002096855.1 Streptococcus mitis
CACTTGATGAAAAAAGATTAAAAAAGTTTCAAAAAAGTGTTGACAAGCGAAAGCGGCTGTGATATACTAATATAGTTGTCACTTGAGAGAAGCAAGTGACAAAGACCTTTGAAAACTGAACAAGACGAACCAATGTGCAGGGCACTACAACTAAGGTTGTAGTACTGAACAATGAAAAAACAATAAATCTGTCAGTGACAGAAATGAGTGAGAACTCAAACTTTTAATGAGAGTTTGATCCTGGCTCAGGACGAACGCTGGCGGCGTGCCTAATACATGCAAGTAGAACGCTGAAGGAGGAGCTTGCTTCTCTGGATGAGTTGCGAACGGGTGAGTAACGCGTAGGTAACCTGCCTGGTAGCGGGGGATAACTATTGGAAACGATAGCTAATACCGCATAAGAGTAGATGTTGCATGACATTTGCTTAAAAGGTGCAATTGCACCACTACCAGATGGACCTGCGTTGTATTAGCTAGTTGGTGGGGTAACGGCTCACCAAGGCGACGATACATAGCCGACCTGAGAGGGTGATCGGCCACACTGGGACTGAGACACGGCCCAGACTCCTACGGGAGGCAGCAGTAGGGAATCTTCGGCAATGGACGGAAGTCTGACCGAGCAACGCCGCGTGAGTGAAGAAGGTTTTCGGATCGTAAAGCTCTGTTGTAAGAGAAGAACGAGTGTGAGAGTGGAAAGTTCACACTGTGACGGTATCTTACCAGAAAGGGACGGCTAACTACGTGCCAGCAGCCGCGGTAATACGTAGGTCCCGAGCGTTGTCCGGATTTATTGGGCGTAAAGCGAGCGCAGGCGGTTAGATAAGTCTGAAGTTAAAGGCTGTGGCTTAACCATAGTACGCTTTGGAAACTGTTTAACTTGAGTGCAAGAGGGGAGAGTGGAATTCCATGTGTAGCGGTGAAATGCGTAGATATATGGAGGAACACCGGTGGCGAAAGCGGCTCTCTGGCTTGTAACTGACGCTGAGGCTCGAAAGCGTGGGGAGCAAACAGGATTAGATACCCTGGTAGTCCACGCCGTAAACGATGAGTGCTAGGTGTTAGACCCTTTCCGGGGTTTAGTGCCGCAGCTAACGCATTAAGCACTCCGCCTGGGGAGTACGACCGCAAGGTTGAAACTCAAAGGAATTGACGGGGGCCCGCACAAGCGGTGGAGCATGTGGTTTAATTCGAAGCAACGCGAAGAACCTTACCAGGTCTTGACATCCCTCTGACCGCTCTAGAGATAGAGTTTTCCTTCGGGACAGAGGTGACAGGTGGTGCATGGTTGTCGTCAGCTCGTGTCGTGAGATGTTGGGTTAAGTCCCGCAACGAGCGCAACCCCTATTGTTAGTTGCCATCATTTAGTTGGGCACTCTAGCGAGACTGCCGGTAATAAACCGGAGGAAGGTGGGGATGACGTCAAATCATCATGCCCCTTATGACCTGGGCTACACACGTGCTACAATGGCTGGTACAACGAGTCGCAAGCCGGTGACGGCAAGCTAATCTCTTAAAGCCAGTCTCAGTTCGGATTGTAGGCTGCAACTCGCCTACATGAAGTCGGAATCGCTAGTAATCGCGGATCAGCACGCCGCGGTGAATACGTTCCCGGGCCTTGTACACACCGCCCGTCACACCACGAGAGTTTGTAACACCCGAAGTCGGTGAGGTAACCTTTTAGGAGCCAGCCGCCTAAGGTGGGATAGATGATTGGGGTGAAGTCGTAACAAGGTAGCCGTATCGGAAGGTGCGGCTGGATCACCTCCTTTCTAAGGATAAGGAACTGCGCATTGGTCTTGTTTAGTCTTGAGAGGTCTTGTGGGGCCTTAGCTCAGCTGGGAGAGCGCCTGCTTTGCACGCAGGAGGTCAGCGGTTCGATCCCGCTAGGCTCCATTGGTGAGAGATCACCAAGTAATGCACATTGAAAATTGAATATCTATATCAAATAGTAACAAGAAAATAAACCGAAAACGCTGTAGTATTAATAAGAGTTTATGACTGAAAGGTCAAAAAATAAGGTTAAGTTAATAAGGGCGCACGGTGGATGCCTTGGCACTAGGAGCCGAAGAAGGACGTGACAAACGACGATATGCCTTGGGTAGCTGTAAGTAAGTGATGATCCAGGGATTTCCGAATGGGGGAACCCAACAGGTACTACCTGTTACCCGCATCTGTTAAGGATGTGAGGAGGAAGACGCAGTGAACTGAAACATCTAAGTAGCTGCAGGAAGAGAAAGCAAAAGCGATTGCCTTAGTAGCGGCGAGCGAAACGGCAGGAGGGCAAACCGAAGAGTTTACTCTTCGGGGTTGTAGGACTGCAATGTGGACTCAAAGATTATAGAAGAATGATTTGGGAAGATCAGCCAAAGAGAGTAATAGCCTCGTATTTAAAATAGTCTTTGTACCTAGCAGTATCCTGAGTACGGCGGGACACGTGAAATCCCGTCGGAATCTGGGAGGACCATCTCCCAACCCTAAATACTCCCTAGTGACCGATAGT
>NZ_NCVH01000008.1:0-5054 GCF_002096855.1 Streptococcus mitis
TCCGCAACATACCATAGTCCGTACGGGATTCGAACCCGTGTTACCGCCGTGAAAAGGCGGTGTCTTAACCCCTTGACCAACGGACCAGAGTTGTTATTTTCAACTCTTACTATTATACCGACTTTTTCAGACTTGTCAACTACTTTTTTTATCTTTTTTTATTTTTTGCATAGCTTCTTACCGAGTACGGATATCAAACTCCTTAAACACAATACGTAAGTCTCTTAATACTCTTTGACGTCCTCGGAAACGTTCATTTCTTAAGACACGTTCTAACTCTTCTTGTTTGTCTTTACTTTGTTTGTTTCTATAATCTCTTAGTGTCTCATGAAAGAGATAATAGTCATCTAGCCAAAGTCCTCCCTCACTTATACGATGACTAATCTCACCCACTTCTTCATAAAGCTCTTTATCATATCTTCGTTTTTGACTTTCTTGTTTACGGATATAGTCTAGAACCCGATTCCGAAACTTGGTTTTGAAATATTTCCTTAAACGAGGGATATCTTCTACAAGCTCTTCTTCTCTACTAATCAATTCATGTAAGCAAATCATACCCTCTTGGTCCCAATCCGATAGCTCCCATAAATGAAGGTAATATTCATTTCTACACTTATACACAATCCCCTGGACTTCTTTATACAATTCTTTAAACATAAGCTTCCCCTTTCTAGATACAGTCTAACAAATAATGAAACTAATTCGGTTCTTTTCTCCATTCTGTTCCCTACACCGTCTAAACTGCACAAAAAAAGAGAGGACATGCCTCTCTCAGGGTTATAATTCTGCAATTTGGTTTAGGTTCACTTCTGCAACTGTGTCATTACCAAACATAGAGATAATCATCTTCACTTTATTGTTATCAATCTCTGTAATCTTACCAGTATAGTCTGCAAAAGCGCCATCAATGATACGTACAGTTTGACCAACTTCAACATCGATATCAAACTCTTGTACGGTTTGTCCCATAGAAACCAAGATATCACGGATTTCTTGTTCCAATAATGGAGTTGGTTTTGATCTATTTCCGTGAGATCCGACGAATCCTGTAACATTTGGTGTGTTTCGAACAACAAACCAAGCTTCATCTGTCATGACCATTTCTACAAGAACATAACCTGGAAAGCGATTTTCTTCTATTTCTTTTCTCTTTCCATTTTTTTCAACCTGCACTGTTTGTGTTGGAATTTCAACGCGTAGAATATTATCCAACATATTGTAGGTTTGTGCACGTTGTAATAGATTTTCTTTTACCTTATTTTCATAACCAGAATAAGTTTGTAAAACAAACCACCCTTTATCAAAACTATCCATGATATTTCCTTTCATAATAGAAGAACTCTAGTATAAATAACTCCACTAACCTTCTAAAAAATGTTAATAAATCGAATCAAACCTGAAACAATCAACTGGTCAAAAATGTAAATAATTACTACAAAGAAAGCTGTGTATTCCATGATAGAACGAAAATCTCTCCAGCTTTCCTTGCGAGTTGGCCATGTTGTGTCTTTAAGAAGTCTAAAAATATCTCCAATAAAACGCATCGCTCTCTCCTATCTCGTTTCTCTGTGTGTAGTGTACTTACCACAATGTTTACAAAATTTATTTACTTCTAGTCGTGTTGGCTTGGGGTTTCCACTGATCTTTATTGAATAGTTTCTCGAACCACAAACCGCACAAGCTAGGCTTGCTTTTTTTAGTGCCATAACGCCTCCATCTTATCTATTATAACAAGAAAGCTAGGCTTTGACAAGCATCTTAGCGAAATAGATTGACTACCGAATCCCATATTGTTTGAGCCTTTTCCTTAATTTTAGCATCCGAGATAGCACGGCTAGCCTCATCTACCAGATTTTGTGCACGACTTCTAATATCAGAAAGGCTATTATCCGCCTGATTTTCTTCATTACTCTGTACTTGATTTCTTGTATTGGCTGGTGCAATTCCATTTTGCTTATACGCATTTTCAACTGTAAAGGTACTTCCTGGCGTATAAGGTAAAATGGTATTTGCAATATTTCTAAAGACATGGGCTGCACCGTTTGAAGTAGATCCTGCTAGATAGTGATTTTCATCAGTGGTCGGAAAACCAAGCCAATGACTAATCACCACATCCGGAGTATAACCAATCACCCACTGGTCACTTGTGTATTCCGGATTAAAAACAGCTTCAGTTGTACCAGTTTTTCCTGCCATGACATAATCTGCAGGCGATGAACTAATACCGGTACCGTTGGTGAAAGTCCCCAACATCATACTGGTCATCTTATCAGCTACAGACTTATCAATCACCCGTTTTTGTGAATTTTTATGGCTCGCAATAACCTGACCACTAGCATTTTCAATTCTACTAATAAAATGAGCTTCCGGCATTAAACCTTCATTTGCAAAGGCAGCATATGCTTGAGCCATTTGAAGAGGGTTGGTTTCAACACCGCTTCCCAAGGCGACGCCAAGAACACGATCGACCTTTTCCATGTTGAGTCCGAATTTTTCGCCCGCCTCAAAAGCCTTATCAACGCCCAAATCATTAACAGTGGCAACAGCAGGCAGATTAAGCGATTCTGCCAAGGCTTGATACATAGGAACTTCTCGACTCGTTTTGATCCCTGCATAGTTATCAACCTTATAGCTGTCATACTGCATAGTATGGTTATCCAACTGCTTATTCAAAGCCCAGCCAGCTTCAACTGCAGGCGTATAAACAACTAAAGGCTTAATTGTCGAGCCAGGGCTACGTTTTGATTGAGTTGCATAGTTGAAATTCCGGAATCCAGCTTTATCATTGTCAGCAACTTGACCGACAACTCCACGAACTCCCCCTGTTTTCGGTTCGAGAGCTACACTTCCTGATTGAGCAAATGTTCCATCCTCTGCCCTCGGAAATAACGATGTGTTTTCATAAACAACCTGCATATTTGCTTGGTAATTTTGGTCCAGCTCTGTGTAAATGCGATAGCCATTATTGACAATCTCTTCCTCTGTTAGATTATACTTGGAAA
Source organism: Streptococcus mitis (assembly GCF_002096855.1). Taxonomy (GTDB): domain Bacteria; phylum Bacillota; class Bacilli; order Lactobacillales; family Streptococcaceae; genus Streptococcus; species Streptococcus mitis_Y. The sequence goes on from NZ_NCVH01000008.1 coordinate 3,003, forward strand.
CAGCTTCATTAACAACCGCGTCAAAATAAGAGGGGTAGCGGTAATCTGAGATTTTTCCTTCATACTTATCTTGTAATTGCGAAGTCATATCAACTTCCGCAGCTTCGGTTTCTTGGTTTTTATCAATATATCCTGCTGCAACCATATTTTGCAAAACAGTATCGCGACGATTGGTAGAATCCTCTACAGAATTCAAGGGATTATACAATTCCGGTCCTTTGAGCATGCCTGCCAGAGTCGCAGCTTGATTCAGACTCAATTCTGACGCAGAAACTCCAAAGTATTTCTTACTCGCATCTTCTACACCCCACACACCATTTCCAAAATAGGCATTGTTAAGGTACATGGTTAGAATTTGAACCTTACTATATTTTTTTGTTAATTCTAAGGCAAGGAAAAATTCTTTCGCTTTTCTCTCAACAGTTTGATCCTGTGACAAATAGGCGTTTTTAGCCAGCTGTTGGGTAATAGTAGAACCACCACCTGAACGACCAGCAGTGACAATAGCCAAGAAGAAACGACCATAGTTAATCCCGTCATTTTTATAGAAGGAACGGTCTTCTGTCGCAATAACGGCATTCTGCAAATTTTTACTGATATCAGTCAATTCAACGTAGGTTCCCTTTTGACCAGACAAGGCACCAGCCTCTTTTTCTTCACGGTCAAAAATAATAGTCCGAGTTTTCAAGGCGTTTTGCAAATCATTGACATTGGTTGATTTGGCAACAGCAAACAAATAGGTTCCAACCAGCAAGCCTGCACTCAAACCTAGTATAAGGACAATCTTTGTTAGATGATAACGACGCCAGAATTTTCGAATTGGACCTACTTGGGCTAATTTTTTTCGTTCACTACGAGAGCGACGTAAGCTAGTAGAATCAGAGTCCTCTGATTCACTTGTTTCTTTTTTAAAAAGAGAAAGAAATTTCTCGAATAATTTATCTAATTTCATGCGTTTATTTTATCATCTTCATCATAGGAAGACAAGAATTTAGCTATTTCCTATCAAAATAGGACTTTTTTTGTTACAATATCTGTATGAAATTCACATTTACATTACCCGCCTCTTTACCTCCAATGACGGTTAAGCAATTACTAGAGGAGCAACTCCTCATCCCTAGAAAAATCCGGCATTTTTTGAGAATCAAGAAACACATTTTGATAAATCAAGAGGAAGTCCACTGGAACGAAATCGTAAATCCTGGAGATGTTTGCCAATTGACTTTTGACGAGGAAGATTATCCCAAAAAAGAAATCCCTTGGGGCAATCCTGACCTCGTTCAGGAGGTTTATCAAGACCAACACTTGATTATTGTCAACAAACCAGAGGGTATGAAAACGCACGGTAATCAGCCAAACGAAATCGCTCTTCTCAACCATGTCTCTGCCTATGTTGGCCAAACCTGCTATGTCGTTCATCGTCTGGATATGGAAACCAGTGGTTTGGTTCTCTTTGCCAAAAATCCTTTTATCCTGCCTATTCTCAATCGCTTACTGGAGAAAAAAGAGATTTCTAGGGAATATTGGGCACAGGTCGACGGACATATCAACAGCAAAGAACTTGTTTTCAAAGACAAAATTGGGCGTGATCGCCATGACCGCAGAAAACGAATAGTTGATACAAAAAATGGGCAATATGCTGAAACACATGTAAGCAGATTAAAGCAATTCTCAAACAAAACTTCCTTGGTTCGTTGCAAACTAAAGACAGGGCGAACCCATCAGATTCGTGTGCACCTTTCACATCATAACTTCCCTATTTTAGGCGACCCTCTCTATAATAGTAAATCAAAAACAAGTCGGCTTATGCTCCACGCCTTTCGACTGTCCTTTACCCATCCGCTTACTCTAGAGAAATTAAGCTTCACTACCCTATCAGATACTTTTGAAAAAGAATTAAAAAAGAATGGATGATTGTGTCATCCATTTTTTAATATTTAAAAAGCAAGGCCAGTGAACTGCACCCCAAAAGTTAGACAGAAAAAATCTAACTTTTGGGGTGCTTTTATTATGAAATTAACTTATGATGATAAAGTTCAGATCTATGAACTT
>NZ_NCVH01000013.1:0-4972 GCF_002096855.1 Streptococcus mitis
AAACAAACCAGGCTTCACTAAGGATTCCAATGAAGTTCCAGTAACTCCACCGACTCCAGAAGAGCCAGAAATCAAGAAAGATGTGAACGGCAAAGAAGCTGAAACTCTTGACAAACGTGACCAAGTCTTCACTTACAACGTGAAAACAACAGTAGCGCAAGATGCGACAGCCTTCGCAGTAACAGATACCTTGGTAGACGTTCTTGAATTCGCCGGCACATCAAGTGCTAAATTGAATGGTCAAGCGCTTGACGCTAGCCAAATCAAGGTAGAAGGTCAAACCATTACCTTGACGCTTACAGAAGAACAAGCGAAAGCCAATGGCGGTCAAGCAGTTGAATTAACATTCGACGCTAAGATCAAAGCCGGTGCTAACTTGTCTGCTTATGTAACAGAAGATAAGTCAATCAAGGTTCCGAACAAGGCAGCTTACAGGGCAGATCTTCCAAACAAACCAGGCTTCACTAAGGATTCCAATGAAGTTCCAGTAACTCCACCGACTCCAGAAGAGCCAGAAATCAAGAAAGATGTGAACGGCAAAGCAGAAGAAACTCTTACTAACCGTGACCAAGTCTTCACATACAACGTGAAGACAAGTGTACCAAACGATGCGACTGCCTTTGCAGTAACAGATACCTTGGTAGACGTTCTTGAATTCGCAGGCACATCAAGTGCTAAATTGAACGGTGTAGCGCTTGACGCTAGCCAAATCAAGGTAGAAGGTCAAACCATTACCTTGACGCTTACAGAAGAACAAGCTAAAACAAGTGCTGGTCAAGCAGTTGAATTAACTTTCGACGCTAAGATCAAAGCCGGTGCTAACTTGTCTGCTTATGTAACAGAAGATAAGTCAATCAAGGTTCCGAACAAGGCAGCTTACAGGGCAGATCTTCCAAACAAACCAGGCTTCACTAAGGATTCCAATGAAGTTCCAGTAACTCCACCAAGTCCAGAAGAGCCAGAAATCAAGAAAGATGTGAACGGCAAAGCAGAAGAAACTCTTACTAACCGTGACCAAGTCTTCACATACAACGTGAAGACAAGTGTACCAAACGATGCGACTGCCTTTGCAGTAACAGATACCTTGGTAGACGTTCTTGAATTCGCAGGCACATCAAGTGCTAAATTGAACGGTGTAGCGCTTGACGCTAGCCAAATCAAGGTAGAAGGTCAAACCATTACCTTGACGCTTACAGAAGACCAAGTTAAAGCCGGTGCTGGTCAAGCAGTTGAATTAACATTCGACGCTAAGATCAAAGCAGGCGCTAACTTGTCAGATTACATTACAGAAGATAAGTCAGTGAAAGTACCGAATACGGCTTCATACAAGGCGGATCTTCCAAACAAACCAGGCTTCACTAAGGACTCAAACGTAGTTCCAGTAACTCCTCCAAGTCCAGAAGAGCCAGGAATCAAGAAAGATGTGAACGGTAAAGCAGAAGAAACTCTTACTAACCGTGACCAAGTCTTCACATACAACGTGAAGACTAACGTACCAACTGATGCGACAGCCTTTGCAGTAACAGATACCTTGGTAGACGTTCTTGAATTCGCCGGCACATCAAGTGCTAAATTGAATGGTCAAGCGCTTGACGCTAGCCAAATCAAGGTAGAAGGTCAAACTATTACCTTGACCCTTACAGAAGACCAAGTTAAAGCCGGTGCTGGTCAAGCAGTTGAATTAACATTCGACGCTAAGATCAAAGCAGGCGCTAACTTGTCAGATTACATTACAGAAGATAAGTCAGTGAAAGTACCGAATACGGCTTCATACAAGGCGGATCTTCCAAACAAACCAGGCTTCACTAAGGACTCAAACGTAGTTCCAGTTGTAGTTCCAAAAGAACCAGAACCAGAAATTTCTAAGAAGATCAACCGTACTTTGGACCACTTGGATGTAGACTACGAAGCACCTTACATGTACAATGTTAATACTGCTTTACCAAAAGATATTGATAAGTACAAAGAGTTTACAGTAACAGATACTCTTGAATCTGTGTTGGCAATCACAGATACACCAGTAGCTTATGTAGATGGTCTTGATGCAACTGGAGTTCTTGAAACTAAAGTTGAAGGAAATACAGTAACTGTAACAGTGAAAGATTTCGCTCGACTTAAAGGATTCAAAGAAATCCAATTGTACATCCCAGCTAAGCTTAAAGCTAACAGCGACTTGAGCGCTTACGCTAACCAATTGGTACCTAACAAAGCAACTGTAAACTTCAAGGATGCTAACGGTCAATCTGGTAGCAAGGAAACAAAACCAGTAACGGTTAAACCTCGTGAACCAGAAAAACCAACTGATCCAAAACCAAATGAACCAGTTAAGACTGTTGGACCAGAAGATGGATCTAAACCTGGTAAAGAGTACCACTTGCCAAACGCAACTGATACATTCCGCTTCGACATTTCAACGCTCGTTCCTGCAGATCCAACGGATGAAAATGGAAACGCCTTGAAAGATGAGTACGGCCGCATCAAGAAGACTGAATTGACTAACTTCACTATCAGTGATGAAATCGACCAAGTCCTCAAAGTGAACCGTGACCGTATTGCTCTTAAAGTTGAAAACGCACAGTTTGACAAACTTCAAGCAACTCTTCAAGCTCAACTTGACCAAGTTGAAGCTGAGCTTAAAGCTTTGATGGCTAAGTCTGAAGACAAGTCAGCTGATGAGAAAGTGAAAGTGGCTGAAGCTAAAGTTGCTGACTTGAAAGCTAAGGTAGAAGCAGCCAAAGCAGCAGTAACAACTGAGGCTCCTGCAACAACTGAAGCACCAGCAACGACTGAAGCTCCTGTAACATCAGAAGGTGCAACAACTGAAGCACCAGCAACAACTGAAGCACCTGCTACAACAGAAGCAGCACCAAGCAAACCAAGTCCAGAACTTGCTAACTTGGAAGCTGAACTCAAAGCAGCTGAAGCAGAACTTGCAAGCCTTCAAGCAGCAGCTAAGAAAGAAGCTGAATTGTCACCAGCTGATAAGAAACAAGAACAAGAGAAACTTGAAAACGAAATCAAGAAACTGAAAGAAGCTCAAGCTAAGCTTAAATCAGCAATTGAAAAAGTTTCTAAAGTTTCAAATGACCGTGGTGAATTGGTAGGTAAAGATTTGGAAGCAATTGCCAAAGTTACTTACGATGAAACTACAAACCTTGTGACTGTTGAAATCAGCGACAAGGACGTTCTTGAAGCCTTGAAGGGAAGTAAAGTAAGTCTCGTTCTTTACACTAACTTCAAAGAAGGAACTGACTTCTCTAAATATGCTACTAAAGGTGTACCAAATACAGCAACAGTAAGCTTTAACAATAAACCAAAAACTACCAACAAGGTTGTGGTGACACCACCTGTTCCGGTAACACCACCTGTTCCGGTAACGCCACCTGTTCCGGTAACACCACCTGTTCCGGTAACACCACCTGTTCCGGTAACGCCACCTGTTCCGGTAACACCACCTGTTCCGGTAACACCACCTGTTCCAGTAACACCACCTGTTCCGGTAACACCACCTGTTCCGGTAACACCACCTGTTCCGGTAACACCACCTGTTCCAGTAACGCCACCAGCCCCAAATATCCCACCAGCAGAGGAGGATATTCCGAAAAAACCAACAGAACCAGGTAAAACATTACCAAATACAGGTTCTGAAGTTTCTACAGTTCTTGAAGTATTTGCAGCTCTTGCTGCAGGACTTGCAGGGCTTCTAGTTTGGAAGCGTAAAGCTGAACGTTAGTATCATATAGTAAGAGGAGAGTAGAAAATTTTACTCTTCTCCTTACTGTATATTGAAAGTGTTAAGGGAAAAAATAATGAGTAGAAAAAAATTATTAAAGTTAGGGATTTCAATACTTGCTTTAAACGCTCTTGGAGTAGCGACTTATCATGTAGCTCCTGATCTATATGAAATTAAGACTGTACATGCAGAAGAACCAGGAGAAGATGAAGAAATCCCTGATGCTGCGGAAAGAAGTATCGCTTTTAAGTTCAGGGATAAAATGAACGACCTTGAAGAGGATTTTAATGATCTCAAAAAGAATCCTTCAGATGAAGAAACTCGTGAACTTGTACAAGATGAGTTAGATGATGTTGTAAAATATTATGGTATTGCCAAAAAAGCAATGAAGAGCGAAGTTGGAAAAAAATTCTTTGCACCTCTTGAAGAACGCTATCATACTTTGAAAGCTAAAGTAGAAGCAGCTTTGAATGGCAAAACTGAAGAACCAACAACACCAAAAGTTGAACATCAAGAAATCACTACGACAGAAGAGATTCCTTATGCATCTCGTACCGAAACCAATGCCGATCTTGCAGAAGGTACTCGTAATGTGAAACAAGCGGGTGTTAAAGGCATTAAGACCATTACTTGGGATATCACACTGACAGATGGTAAAGAAACAGCTCGTACTAAGAAAAGCGAGAAAGTTACCAAAGAACCAGTAGAAGAAATCATCGAAGTTGGAACTAAGAAAGTAGTAGTCCCAGTTGTAACGACTAAGGAAGAGACCAAGACAGAAGAAGTTGCTTTCCAAACTAAGGAAGTCACAAATTCTGAACTTCCAGAAGGAAGTCGTCAAGTGAAGACAGCTGGTAAGAAGGGTGTTCGCACGATTGTTGAAACTGTCACTTACACAGACGGAGTAGAAACAGGTCGTGTTGAGAAATCCAACACAATCACTACTCCAGCAGTAGACGAAGTTATCGAAGTTGGAACTAAGAAAGTAGTAGTCCCAGTTGTAACGACTAAGGAAGAGACCAAGACAGAAGAAGTTGCTTTCCAAACTAAGGAAGTCACAAATTCTGAACTTCCAGAAGGAAGTCGTCAAGTGAAGACAGCTGGTAAGAAGGGTGTTCGCACGATTGTTGAAACTGTCACTTACACAGACGGAGTAGAAACAGGTCGTGTTGAGAAATCCAACACAATCACTACTCCAGCAGTAGACGAAGTTATCGAAGTTGGAACTAAGAAAGTAGT
>NZ_NCVH01000009.1:0-2226 GCF_002096855.1 Streptococcus mitis
CACCAAATTCCTCGTATTATCAACCAAAAAATTGCGCAAAAATTGATTGAAAAAACTTCTATGACCGATATCGCTCATCAACTGGCTATTTCAACGCCAAATTGGAAGCGACCAATAATCTCATCAAACTTATCAAGCGAAATGCCTTTGGTTTTCGGAACTTTGAAAACTTCAAAAAACGGATTTTTATCGCTCTCAATATCAAAAAAGAAAGGACTAAATCTGTCCTTTCTCGAGCTTAGCTTTTCTTCAACCCACTACAGTTGACAAAGAGCCTAATGAAAAGCGACAAAACAACTCATTAGAAAGAATCATATGGAACAATTACATTTTATCACAAAACTACTCGATATCAAAGACCCAAATATCCAAATTATAGATATCATCAATAGGGATACCCACAAAGAAATCATCGCTAGACTGGATTATGAGGCTCCTTCTTGTCCTGATTGTGGAAGTCTAATGAAGAAATATGACTTTCAAAAACCATCTAAACTCCCTTACCTCGAAACAACTGGTATGCCTACTAGAATTATTCTTAAAAAACGCCGTTTTAAGTGCTATCAGTGCTCTAAAATGATGGTCTCCGAGACCTCTCTCGTCAAGAAGAATCACCAAATTCCTCGTATCATCAACCAAAAAATTGCTCAAAAACTGATTGAAAAGAATTCTATGACCGATATTGCCCATAAGCTTTCCATCTCAACTTCAACTGTCATTCGCAAGCTCAATGACTTCCGTTTTAAGCATGATTTTTCGCGTCTTCCTGAGATTATGTCCTGGGACGTTGAAACAGTCAGGGGAGTGACTGTTTCAATCGGGAGATGAAGATGAGTTTCATTGCGCAAGATTTTGATAAGCTCAATATCATCACTGTTCTTGAAGGCAGAACACAGGCTATCATCCGAAATCACTTTCTGCGCTACGATAGAGCCGTCCGATGTCGAGTGAAAATTATTACTATCGATATGTTTAGCCCCTACTACGATATTGCCAGAAAACTTTTTCCTAACGCTAAAATCGTTCTCGACCCCTTTCACATTGTACAATATCTCAGCCGTGCTATGAGTCGTGTCCATGTTCAAATTATGAATCAATTTGAGCGAAAATCTCATGAATACAAGGCTATCAAGCGCTACTGGAAACTCATTCAACAGGATAGCCGTAAACTTTGTGATAAGCGATTTTATCGCCCTACTTTTCGTATGCACTTGACCAATAAAGAGATTTTAGACAAGCTTTTGAGCTATTCAGAGGACTTGAAACTCCACTATCATCTCTACCAGCTCCTGCTTTTTCACTTTCAGAACAAGGAGGCAGACAAATTTTTCGGACTCATTGAGGACAATCTAAAACAGGTTTATCCCCTTTTTCAGACTATCTTTAAAACTTTATCTCAAGGATAAAGAGAAGATTGTCAACGCTCTTCAATTACCCTATTCTAACGCCAAATTGGAAGCAACTAATAATCTTATCAAACGCAATGCCTTTGGTTTTCGGAACTTTGAAAACTTCAAAAAACGGATTTTTATCGCTCTAAATATCAAAAAAGAAAGGACAAAATTTATCCTTTCTCGAGCTTAGCTTTTCTTCAACCCACTACAGTTGACAAAGAGCCAAAAAAGCAACGGCAAATCCGTTGCTTTTTTTGGAGATAAGAGACTATTGTCCCAGACTCAGATTTTAGCTTTTCTTCAACCCACTATAGTTGACAATGAGCCACTAAAAATTAGTTCTACTAAAATGCAGTCGTTCTTCCTTTAGAATTTTAAAGATTTTAATCTTCTTTTCTCTTGCGAGCTACAAGACCAAATCCACTCAATACTCCAAGAAGTCCAAGTGCTGCTAAATTACTATGATCTTCAGTACCAGTATTTGGCAACTGGGGAGTGTTTTCTTTAGCAGAGTTTTGTTTCTCTGGAGTTACTGGCTTCTCTGGAGTCACTGGTTTCTCTGGAGTTACTGGCTTCTCTGGAGTCACTGGTTTCTCTGGAGTTACTGGCTTCTCTGGAGTTACTGGCTTCTCTGGAGTTACTGGCTTCTCTGGAGTCACTGGTTTCTCTGGAGTTACTGGTTTCTCTGGAGTTACTGGCTTCTCTGGAGTTACTGGCTTCTCTGGAGTCACTGGTTTCTCTGGAGTCACTGGTTTCTCTGGAGTTACTGGCTTCTCTGGAGTTACTGGCTTCTCTGGAGTTACTGGCTTCTCTGGAGTTACTGGCTTCTCTG
>NZ_NCVH01000020.1:0-1414 GCF_002096855.1 Streptococcus mitis
GGCTCTTTGTCAACTGTAGTGGGTTGAAGAAAAGCTAATATCTAGAAAGGACAAATTTCGTCCTTTCTTTTTTGATATTCAGAGCGATAAAAATCCGTTTTTTGAAGTTTTCAAAGTTCCGAAATCCAAAGGCATTGCGCTTGATAAGTTTGATAAGATTATTGGTGGCTTCCAGTTTGGCGTTGGAATAGGGTAGTTGAAGGGCGTTGGCAATTTTCTCTTTATCCTTGAGGAAGGTTTTAAAGACAGTCTGAAAAAGAGGATGAACCTGCTTTAGATTGTCCTCAATGAGCCCGAAAAATTTATCCGGTTCCTTATTCTGAAAGTGAAAAAGCAAGAGTTGATAGAGATGGTAGTGGTGTTTCAAGTCTTCTGAATAGCTCAAAAGCTTGTCTAGAATTTCTTTATTCGTCAAGTGCATGCGAAAAGTAGGGCGATAAAAACGTTTATAGCTGAGTTTCCGACTATCTTGTTGGATGAGTTTCCAGTAACGCTTGATAGCCTTGTATTCATGGGATTTTCGATGAAACTGATTCATGATTTGGACACGCATACGACTCATAGCACGGCTCATGTGTTGGACAATATGGAAACGATCCAACACGATTTTAGCGTTTGGAAAAAGCTGTTTAGCCAAGTCATAGTAAGGGCTAAACATATCCATAGTAATGATTTTCACTCGACATCGGACGACTCTATCATATTTAAGAAAGTAATTTCGAATAATAGCTTGTGTTCTTCCCTCGAGAACAGTGATGATATTGAGCTTTTCAAAATCTTGTGCAATGAAACTCATTTTTCCCTTTGTAAAGGAGTACTCATCCCAAGACATAATCTCAGGCAGACGAGAAAAATCAGACTTAAAACGGAAGTCATTGAGCTTGCGAATGACAGTTGAAGTTGAGATGGCCAGCTGATGGGCAATATCGGTCATAGAAGTTTTTTCAATCAGCTTCTGAGCAATTTTTTGGTTGATGATACGAGGGATTTGATGATTTTTCTTTACTAGAGGAGTCTCAGCAACCATCATTTTTGAACACTGATAGCACTTAAAACGACGTTTTCTAAGTAGAATTCTAGTAGCCATACCAGTCGTTTCTATGTAAGGGATCTTAGACGGTTTTTGAAAGTCATATTTCTTCATTTGCCTTCCACAATCAGGGCAAGATGGGGCCTCATAGTCCAGTTTAGCGATGATTTCTTTGTGGGTATTCCTATTGATGACATCCATAAATTGGATATTAGGGTCTTTAATGTCTAGTAGTTTTGTGATAAAATGTAATTGTTCCATAGGATTCTTTCTAATGATGGTTTGGTCGCTTTTCATTATAGATCTTATGGGACTTTTTTTCTACAATAAAAACGGCTCCATAATATCTATAGGGGATTTACCCACTACAAATATTATAGAGCC
>NZ_NCVH01000010.1:0-1096 GCF_002096855.1 Streptococcus mitis
CACCTGTACCCATGCCGAACACAGAAGTTAAGCCCTAGAACGCCGGAAGTAGTTGGGGGTTGCCCCCTGTGAGATATGGAAGTCGCTTAGCTTTAGGGAGTTTAGCTCAGCTGGGAGAGCATCTGCCTTACAAGCAGAGGGTCAGCGGTTCGATCCCGTTAACTCCCATTTAAGCGGGTGTAGTTTAGTGGTAAAACTACAGCCTTCCAAGCTGTTGTCGCGAGTTCGATTCTCGTCACCCGCTTTGAACTTTGTTCAAATTACCAAGTTTTTAACTTGGGCGCGTAGCTCAGGTGGTTAGAGCGCACGCCTGATAAGCGTGAGGTCGGTGGTTCGAGTCCACTCGTGCCCATAAAGTTTGGTCCGTTGGTCAAGGGGTTAAGACACCGCCTTTTCACGGCGGTAACACGGGTTCGAATCCCGTACGGACTATTTTGGAGGATTACCCAAGTCCGGCTGAAGGGAACGGTCTTGAAAACCGTCAGGCGTGTAAAAGCGTGCGTGGGTTCGAATCCCACATCCTCCTTTTGTATTAACGCGGGATGGAGCAGCTCGGTAGCTCGTCGGGCTCATAACCCGAAGGTCGTAGGTTCAAATCCTGCTCCCGCAATAAGGCTCGGTAGCTCAGTTGGTAGAGCAATGGATTGAAGCTCCATGTGTCGGCGGTTCGATTCCGTCTCGCGCCATTTTTATTAATAGTATGTATGCGGGTGTAGTTTAGTGGTAAAACTACAGCCTTCCAAGCTGTTGTCGCGAGTTCGATTCTCGTCACCCGCTTTGAACTTTGTTCAAAATACCAAGTTTTTAACTTGGGCGCGTAGCTCAGGTGGTTAGAGCGCACGCCTGATAAGCGTGAGGTCGGTGGTTCGAGTCCACTCGTGCCCATTAATTGGAGAATTACTCAAGAGGCTGAAGAGGACGGTTTGCTAAATCGTTAGGTCGGGTAACTGGCGCAAGGGTTCGAATCCCTTATTCTCCGTTTGAATGAGGGTTTATAACTCGGCTCTTTGTCAACTGTAGTGGGTTGAAGAAAAGCTAATATCTAGAAAGGACAAATTTCGTCCTTTCTTTTTTGATATTCAGAGCGATAAAAATC
>NZ_NCVH01000030.1:0-57867 GCF_002096855.1 Streptococcus mitis
CTTTTCATTATAGGTCATATGGGACTTTTTTTCTACACAAAAATAGGCTCCATAAGATCTATAGGGGATTTACCCACTACAAATATTATAGAGCCTTTTTCTTTGATTCAAGTGACCGTTTAGGAACAAATTTAGTCTTTCTAGGGACAGGAGAGATATGAAAACAAATAAAGGATATAATGTAGTCAGAAAAATCAATCTCCAAAAAGGAAATAAGAAATAAAGATCAAATGAAAATATCAATTGATTTCTGCTAAAACAAAAATGTTAATATAGTCACAATTTTAATTGACTTTCCTTTTTTACAGGACTATAATGTAGATATAAAAAAGGATTTATTTTATAGTTGGGGGAAGGTGATGGCTATGTGCTTTTGATAAACTAGTCTCTATCTTTTGTTCTTGGAAATTTTAGGAGTTCTATTTTGACTTCGTTTCTATTTGATTTTCTTGCTTTGGATTTATCTATTTTAGGAGGAAATGGCTATGAAAAAATCTAAACTACTCACACTTGGTTTGCTTGCAGGTGCTGGTCTACTTTTATCTATCAACCAAGCACAGGCTGCAGATACTTGGGTAAAAAATGGTGCTGACTGGAATCTTTCACAAGATGGCAGTCTCGCTAAAAACAAATGGGTGCAAAATGCTGGCTCTTGGTACCACTTTGACGGTTCTGGTAAAATGCAGACAGGCTGGCTCAAAGACGGCAATACTTGGTATTCACTAGCAGATAGTGGCGCCATGCGTACTGGCTGGTACAAGGAAGGCAATACATGGTACTCCCTAGCAGATAGTGGCGCCATGCGTACTGGTTGGTACAAAGAAGGGTCTACTTGGTACTACCTCAAAGGTAGTGGCGCTATGGCAACAGGATGGGCAACTGCAAATGGTCAATGGTCTTACTTTGAAAAATCAGGTGCAATGGTCGCAGACAGAGCTGTTCCAGCCAGTGATGGGGAAAGTTATGTCATTGGTAAGGATGGATATCTGTTAACCAAACTCCCAAGTCAGGTTGAACAATCTCAAGCGGATGATACAATTATCACAAATATTGTTACTTTGTCTGATGGGTATGATTATCATCTTATTCATAGAAAAGATGGAGTCATTGTTGAAAAAAATGCTTGGTACATAAAACCTGAATTTAAGAAGTTTTCTGATAAATATGGAGATAAAGTTTCCAATACGATGTTGGCTTTAGTAGATAATACAGAAGAAGGACAAGAAATTAATCCTAAAGCTGTCGTGAAAAATTTCCAAAACATACCAAACAGGTATTACTTTGGGGCAGATGGTCGTCGCGTAACAAATTTACCAGAAATGACCACCTATTCAGAGATTAAAAAAGTTGGAAATGATGTCTATCTAGAAAATCCGGGTGCACGACTTCTTCTTGGAGCTACCAGCTTCACAATCAATAATAATAAACTATACTATTTAGATGGTGCTAATGGCAAACTCAAAACAGGTTATTTTGCATTGATTGATGATAGACCAAGCTATCATCACTATCATATTCTTGTTTATGCAGACCAATCTGGTGAAATTCTTAAAATGAAACGATTGCCAACAGGAATTTCAGATTATCTTAATAAAGAAATTGACGGTTTCTACGGTCAAACTGTTAAAATCGATAGTAAGACAGGAAATGTTTCTGTTGTGAAATAAGACGTCTGACAGAGTAAAACGAAAAATCGAACAGCTTTGTTTACTAGGAAGTCATGTTCATTTCGCTATAGAATAGGAGGAAATGGCTATGAAAAAATCTAAACTACTTACACTTGGTTTGCTTGCAGGTGCTGGTCTGCTTTTGTCAATCAATCAAGCACAGGCTGCAGATACTTGGGTTAAAAATGGCGCTGACTGGAATCTTTCTCAAGATGGAAGCTTAGCTAAAAATAAATGGGTACAAAATGCTGGCTCTTGGTATCACTTCGATGGTTCTGGTAAAATGCAGACAGGCTGGCTTAAAGACGGCAATACCTGGTACTCACTAGCAGATAGTGGGGCTATGCGTACTGGCTGGTACAAGGAAGGTAGCACATGGTATTCCCTAGCAGATAGTGGCGCCATGCGTACAGGTTGGTACAAAGAAGGGTCTACTTGGTACTATCTTCATTTTAGTGGTTCTATGCAGACAGGTTGGGTGTTCATAGATGGTAATTGGTATTATTTTGAACAATCAGGTGCAATGGCCTCTGATAGAGTTGTAAATTCTAGTGATGGGACAGGCTATATTCTCAGCAAGGATGGCCATATGTTCACTTTACAAAATAGCCCTTATAAACATGGTGACATTGTTCGTTTAGGCGATGGATATGAATATCTGATTAAAGCAAAATTTGACGGAAATAACTTTACTGATATTATCGTGGATAAAAACACTTGGTACATCAAACCTGAGTTCAAGAAGTTTTCCGACAAATATGGGGATGAGGTTGCAAATACAACCTTAGCTTTAGTAGATAATAAAGAAGAAGGACAAGAAATTGATCCTAAAGCTGTCATTCGTAATTTCCAAAATCTACCAGGTCGATATTACTTTGGAGCAGATGGTCGTAGAGTATTACCACTTCCAGAGATGACAACTAGATCAGAAATCAAAAAAGTTGGCAATGATCTTTATCTAGAAGACCCAGGTGTACGACTTCGATTTGATAACTTCACAATCAATAACAATAAACTATACTATTTAGATAATGGACAAGGTAAGCTCAAAACAGGTTACTTTGTACTGATTGATGATGGTATGGCTACAACCCACTATCATTTCCTTGTATATGCAGACCAATCTGGTGAGGTTCTTAAGATGAAACGCTTGCCATCAAGGTTTTCAGATTATTTTGACAAAGAAATCGATGGTTTCTATGGTCAAAAAATTAAGATTACACAGCCAAATAAGTATGAATATTACAAGGTTCTTGTGGTAAAATAAATAGATAAGCAATCTTCACAACGAATATAAAAAATAAAACGTGCAAATCATTTTCAAGAGGCTTTAGATTTCTTGTATTTTAAAAGAAACTAAAGCCTTTTGTGGATTTATCGTTTTTCAGAAAGTATGAAAAACTAGAGAGTTGTATCGGGGAGATAAATATTATTTCGCTTAAATAAATTAGGAGTCGTTTTATTCTATGATTATTTTAGAATTCTTAGCTTCTGTGCTATATATTCTGTTGGTAGTCGTTTCAACCATGGTGCCTACTATTTATTTGGGCGCTCAAATTTCCCCAGAATTTTATAAAAAACGTTATTGGATCATTGTATTTTTCATTAGTTTATCCACTCGTCAAACATTTGGAGAATTATTTCATATAGGAATCCTTCTCTTCTTTTACTGTATTTTTTTACTCGTATTGCATAAGAGAAAAGTAGAAGCTCTTTTTCTTTCTCTATATCTTTTTCTCTTCTTTCAAAGTATTCGTTATTTATTTGTGACAATCTGGCTTCGTATATTATCTGGTGAGAGCTGGTTGTTTTTAGATGAGTTTTCGACGCTATATATATCTATATTTGATTTATTATCAATATTTCTATGTTGTAAAATTATGAAGCGTTGGTCTTTGGATTTGGATTTATTTTTTTCAGATGCTTTCAAAACCCACTATCATAAGAGTTTTTTCATTATTCTACCTCTGACTGGATTTAGGATATTCTCTTCGTTTATGACCAATAGAAATAGTTCTTTCTACGTTCGTTTTGACACAACCATTTCTCTCCTGATTTTCATTCTCTTTTTCTCTTGGCTCTTTTATATCAAGCATTTGGAGCAGGTTTATCGTGATGAGCAAACCATTCAGAGACAGGAAGATGAAAATCGTTCCTTGCAAGGGATGGTGGATAAGCTGGGTCATCTCTATGATGAGGTTCGAGGTTTCCGTCATGATTTTGCAGGAATTGTCGCTAGCATGGAGCCTGCTATAGCGAATCAAGATATGGCTGAGGTGTCTACCATTTATCAAGATGTCTTTCTAAAGACAAATGAAAAGCTGAGGAAGGCGGATTACACGGCCTTTAATCTCCACAATATCCATGATATAGCTATTCGCAATACCTTGGCAAAAGCCATGATTGTGGCAGATAATCAGGGGATTCATTTTAGTTTGGAGACGGTGGGGGTCGTAGAAGAGCTGGCTTTGCCTATGTTGGAGGCTATCCGTATCCTTTCTATCCTCACGACAAATGCCTTAGAGGCAGCCAGTGAGGCTGAAAATCCGCAGATTCGGGTTGCTTTGTTGGCAGGTGATAGGAGTGTCCGTTTTATCATTGAAAACACTCGTAAGAAAGAAGAATTGAATCCCAGCATTCTCAGTCAAAAGGGTTACTCTACCAAGGGAAACCACAGTGGACTGGGCTTGGCAACCTTGGAGGACATGGTTTTTCATTATGATTTAAACTTAGATACCCAGCTAGGAGAGACGACCTTTAGACAAGATTTAGAATTGCCATTTAAGGATGAGAAACGAGAGGGAGAGGAATGAGAATTTTAGTTTTAGAAGACGACAGAGTCCAGCAGGGGCGTATAGAGCAGACTTTACTAGATATTGGTCGCTCTCGCAATTTGAGATTGGAAATTGATATTGCCAAAAACTATGGAGACGTTGAAAAGTATTCACAGTATTTTGACCATTACCAGCTCTATTTATTAGATTTAGAGATTGATGGAGAGCGTGAACGGGGTTTTCAGGTTGCTCAACAGGTTCGGGAGCGGGATCCTTTTACAAGCATTGTCTTTGTGTCCACGCACTCGGAGGCCTTGCCTCTAGCTTTTCGCTATCACTTGTCTGCCTTGGATTTTATTTCCAAGGATCAGCCTGAGGAGAATTACCGTCATCAGCTGGAGCGCTGTCTGGACTATGTACTGGCAGTGGACAAGAGGGAAAATATGCGTCTCTTCACCTATAGTTTTGAGGGAAGACGGGGCTTTACTCTGCCCTACCATGAGATTTTAGCCTTTGAAACCTCAGTGGAATCCCATCGTATCAAGGTCTATTATGCCAATCATTCTATCAAGACCATTTATGGCAGTCTCAAGGATATCGCTGCTAAGGCTGAAAAAGATTACTTTGTCTATGCCAATCGCAATACGTTGGTCAGTTTACATGCCATTGAAGAGATGACTGCGACAGAAGTGACCCTGTTAGAAGGCTTGCACTTCCCCGTATCACGAACAGCCAGAAGAACTCTTAAAAAACATCTCAATGTCTAATATCTGTTAGACTTGAATCAAATTATCAATAAGAATGTCGGAAAATTTTCTGATATTCTTATTTTTTTGACTTCTTTTTCGAATAGATAAGTAAGAGGAAAAGGAAAGGAGCCTAGTTCATGTATCTACCAATCTTGTATCCGTGGTTTATTAAATTATTTTTTAAATAAAATTTGATTTAGTTGTTTATTTTCGAATTGTTTTTCGAATAGATAAGTAAGAGGAAAAGGAAAGGAGCCTGGTTTATGTATCTACCAATCTTGTATCCGTGGTTCATTAAATTATTTTTTAAATAAAATTTAATTTAGTTGTTCATTTTCGGATTGTTTTTCGAATAGATAAGTGAGAGGGAAAAAAGAAAGGAATAAAATAATGAAAGAACATTATTATGGATTTGTTGAGCTGACTTCGGAAGAATTGACCGATATTCAAGGTGGAGAAAATTGGACGAAGACACTTGCAGATTGGTACGTTGGATTTCGTAGAGGTTTAGGTTTTTAGGGGATAAGCGATGAATGAAATGAATGATAAGTGTACTATTGAAGTATTAAAGGAAAGCGACTTAGCCTTGCTGGTGGGTGGTAGCAAGGAAAGTTATCAACGGGGTTTAATTACAGGTCTATTGTTACGTAGTGTATTTATTGGAACTCCATTTTTTAGAGGATAAGATTTAGAAAAAATAGAATAAGAGGAGAAAAAGATGACAAATTTTGACAAAATGGAACAGAACTTTGTAGCTCTTACAGAAGAAGAGTTGATGAATGTAGATGGGGGAATTGCACCAATTATTATTGGTGGTGTAGTTATTAGTTGGAAATTAATTGGAGGTGTAGCTGCGCTTGCTACAGCTTCAGCAGGTGCAGGCATAGCTGCAGGATATTATGCTAATCGACCATAATTTTGGATTTATATATGAGATTTGTTAAATTAATGCTGAAGATTTGGCCTGAGCTTATGGTATTACTTAGTTCAATATCTTATACAATTATCAGGTTGGTAGCTGATGTGAATAAGCTACCCTTACCTACATGGTTTGATGATTTTAATATACCAACAATTTCATTGTTTTTAATGGTATTCATTTTATTATATAGAAGTAAAGGAGAAAAGAATGGATAAATTTCAAGTAGTTGATGAGAAAGATTTGCAAGTAATTGAAGGAGGAATTGAACCTATTTCGATTATATTTGGCCTAAGTGCTATTGCATTTGGCGCATTTGGGGCTGGTTACACATTTGGTTCAGATTTGGCTCGTCGTGGGCGTTAGATAATGAACAGTCGCAATCTTAATCTCAATACATTGTTACCTAAATTAGCCACGATATGTCCTTTGTTGGGAATAACTCTTAATGTCGCGCTTCATGTGATTCGTACAGGTTCGTTAGTATCCTTTAATTGGCAATGGACTTTAGTTGGTTTGCTTTTCGCAGGATATTTTGGTATTTTTCGCAAAGATTTGTCAAAAAATAATCAAAACTATAAATGAAGAACATGAATCAAAAGGATTTTGTGAATGAGAATGGTAGCGTTTTTCCGCCATTCTTGTCAGGTAAATAGGAGTCTAGCTTGAAAACATTTTTATTAGGCTTCGCTGAGGGTTATTTTATCGTATCGCTCATAATCTACATCGCAACGTATTTGATTTTGAAAAATCCGATCAATACCCTATTTTATCTAGAAATTTACCCTGTTTTATTTGGGCTCTTTTATCTAGGATATAAGGCCAATAAAAAGCAAGTAGGGTGAACAGTTAAGAATGACTTGTTAGCCTTCGCTGAAAAATGGCTGGGGTAGAATCTAAGGATGCATCACAATGGAGTTTAAAAGGAGTAACTATGAATCGTAATTTAGAACGGTGTTATCTATTCTGACTATGAATAGATCATACCAGAGGTGGCTTAGAAATAGCAGGGACATTAGAAATTGAAGTAATAAATAGGATGTCACAATGTTACTATCAATGATTTATTTGTTCCAAGCTTGCCTAGGGTGTCAGTAAAAAATCACTTTCCTTTCATACCATATTTTTAGTAGGCAGGACATTTGTTCTGCCTATTTTTTTATCCCAAAAGTGCAGTTGGGAGGGAGATAGGCGCATTTGGGAAGGAAGTCAAGTTTTTGTTTGGGGATTGGGGTAAGATAGGTATTATCAGATGAGTTTAGAAAAAAGGAGATGAATATGAAATTTGGGAAACGTCACTATCGTCCGCAGGTGGATCAGATGGACTGCGGTGTAGCTTCATTAGCCATGGTTTTTGGCTACTATGGTAGCTATTATTCTTTGGCTCACTTACGAGAATTGGCAAAGACGACCATAGATGGGACGACGGCCTTGGGCTTGGTCAAGGTGGCAGAGGAGATTGGCTTTGAGACGCGAGCTATTAGGGCAGATATGACGCTCTTTGACTTGCCAGATTTGACCTTTCCTTTTGTTGCTCATGTACTTAAGGAAGGGAAATTGCTCCACTACTATGTGGTGACTGGGCAGGATAAGGACAGCATTCATATTGCCGATCCAGATCCCGGGGTGAAGTTGACTAAACTGCCACGTGAGCGTTTTGCGGAAGAATGGACAGGAGTGACTCTGTTTATGGCACCGAGTCCAGACTACAAGCCTCATAAGGATCAAAAGAATGTTCTGTTCTCTTTTATCCCTATATTAGTGAAGCAGCGTGGCTTGATTGCAAATATCATTTTGGCGACACTCTTGGTAACCTTGATTAATATTGTGGGTTCTTATTATCTGCAGTCTATCATTGATACCTATGTGCCAGATCAGATGCGTTCGACACTGGGGATTATTTCTATTGGGCTGGTGATTGTTTATATTCTTCAGCAGATCTTGTCTTACGCTCAGGAGTATCTCTTGCTTGTTTTGGGGCAACGCTTGTCGATTGACGTGATTTTATCCTATATCAAACATGTTTTTCACCTGCCTATGTCCTTTTTTGCGACACGTCGGACAGGGGAAATCGTTTCTCGTTTTACAGATGCTAACAGTATCATTGATGCGCTGGCTTCGACCATTCTTTCGATTTTCCTAGATGTGTCAACGGTTGTCATTATTTCCCTTGTTTTATTTTCACAAAATACCAATCTCTTTTTCATGACCTTATTGGCGCTGCCTATCTACACAGTGATTATCTTTGCTTTTATGAAGCCGTTTGAAAAGATGAATCGGGATACCATGGAAGCCAATGCGGTTCTGTCTTCTTCTATCATCGAGGACATCAATGGTATTGAGACTATCAAGTCTTTGACCAGTGAAAGTCAGCGTTACCAAAAAATTGACAAGGAATTTGTGGATTATCTGAAGAAATCCTTTACCTATAGTCGGGCAGAGAGTCAGCAAAAGGCTCTGAAAAAAGTTGCCCATCTCTTGCTCAATGTCGGCATTCTCTGGATGGGGGCTGTTCTGGTCATGGATGGCAAGATGAGTTTGGGGCAGTTGATTACCTATAATACCTTGCTGGTTTACTTTACCAATCCTTTGGAAAATATTATCAACCTGCAAACCAAACTTCAAACAGCGCAGGTTGCCAACAATCGTCTCAATGAGGTTTATCTGGTAGCTTCTGAGTTTGAGGAGAAGAAAACAGTTGAGGATTTGAGCTTGATGAAGGGAGAGATGACTTTCAAGCAGGTTTCCTATAAGTATGGCTATGGTCGAGACGTCTTGTCGGATATCAATTTGACCATTCCCCAAGGTTCTAAGGTGGCTTTTGTGGGGATTTCGGGGTCAGGCAAGACGACCTTGGCCAAGATGATGGTTAATTTTTACGACCCAAGTCAGGGAGAGATTAGTCTGGGTGGTGTCAATCTCAATCAGATTGATAAAAAGGCCTTGCGCCAGTATATCAACTATCTGCCTCAACAGCCCTATGTCTTTAACGGAACGATTTTGGAGAATCTTCTTTTGGGAGCTAAGGAGGGGACGACACAGGAAGATATCTTACGGGCGGTCGAATTGGCAGAGATTCGGGAGGATATTGAGCGGATGCCACTGAATTACCAGACAGAATTGACTTCGGATGGGGCAGGGATCTCAGGTGGTCAACGTCAGAGAATTGCTCTGGCGCGTGCTCTCTTGACAGATGCGCCGGTCTTGATTTTGGATGAGGCGACCAGCAGTTTGGATATTCTGACAGAGAAGCGAATTGTCGATAATCTTATGGCTTTAGATAAGACCTTGATTTTCATCGCTCACCGCTTGACCATTGCTGAGCGGACAGAGAAGGTTGTTGTCTTGGATCAGGGCAAGATTGTTGAAGAAGGAAATCATGCTGATTTGCTTGCACAGGGTGGTTTTTACGCCCATTTGGTCAATAGCTAGAAAGAGGAGAGGATGAAACCAGAATTTTTAGAAAGTGCGGAGTTTTATAATCGTCGTTACCATAATTTTTCCAGTCGGGTGATTGTCCCCATGTTCCTTCTGCTCGTGTTTTTACTTGGCTTTGCAACTTTGGCAGAGAAGGAGATGAGTATGTCTACTAGAGCTACTGTCGAGCCTAGTCGTATCCTTGCAAATATCCAGTCAACTAGCAACAATCGTATTCTTGTCAATCATTTGGAAGAAAGTAAGCTGGTTAAAAAGGGAGAACTGTTGGTTCAATATCAAGAAGGGGCAGAGGGTATCCAAGCAGAGGCCTATGCTAGTCAGTTGGACATGCTTAAGGATCAAAAAAAGCAATTGGAGTATTTGCAAAAGAGCCTGCAAGAAGGGGAGAACCACTTTCCAGAGGAGGATAAATTTGGCTACCAAGCCACCTTTCGCGACTACCTCAGCCAAGCGGGCAGTCTTAGGGCTAGTACATCGCAACAAAATGAGACTATCGCGTCCCAGAATGCAGCAGCTAGCCAAACCCAAGCCGAAATCGGCAATCTCATCAGTCAAACAGAGGCTAAAATTCGCGATTACCAGACAGCTAAGTCAGCTATTGAAACAGGTGCTTCCTTGGCCAGTCAGAATCTAGCCTACTCTCTCTACCAGTCCTACAAGTCTCAGGTCGAGGAAAATCCGCAAGCTAAGGCCCAGGCTGTTGCGCAGGTTGAAGCACAGCTTTCTCAGTTAGAATCTAGTCTTGCTACTTACCGTGTTCAGTATGCAGGTTCAGGTACCCAGCAAGCCTATGCGTCTGGTTTAAGTAGTCAATTAGAGTCCCTTAAATCCCAACATTTGGCTAAGGTTGGTCAGGAATTGACCCTTCTAGACCAGAAAATCTTGGAGGTGGAGTCAGGTAAGAAGGTACAGGGAAATCTTTTAGACAAGGAGAAAATTACGGCGAGTGAGGATGGGGTGCTTCATCTTAATCCTGAGACCAGTGATTCTAGCATGGTAGCAGAAGGTGCCCTACTAGCCCAACTCTATCCGTCCTTGGAAAAAGAAGGGAAAGCCAAACTAACAGCTTATCTCAGTTCAAAGGATGTAGCAAGGATCAAGGTCGGTGATTCTGTTCGCTATACTACGACTCATGATGCCAAGAATCAAATTTTCCTAGATTCTACTATTACAAGTATTGATGCGACAGCTACCAAGACTGAAAAAGGGAATTTCTTTAAAATTGAGGCGGAGACTGACCTAACTTCGGAGCAGGCTGAAAAACTTCGGTACGGGGTGGAAGGTCGTCTGCAGATGATTACGGGTAAGAAAAGTTACCTACGTTATTATTTGGATCAGTTTTTGAACAAAGAGTAATGTTCGTGTTTTTAGAGTTATACTCAATGAAAATCAAAGAGCAAACTAGAAAACTAGCCGCAGGCTGTACTTGAGTACGGCAAGGCGACGTTGACGCGGTTTGAATTTGATTTTCGAAGAGTATTAAATGATTTTAAAACTGTGAGAAAAATTCTTCTTGCAGTTTTTTATTTATGATTTTTGAAGTTGCTACGTTATTTATTCGGTTAAATTCTTGTAATTTTAGGTTTTTTATGGTAGAATGTGCTCAAGTAATACGAAAGGCGAACTTTAAAATGTCAAAACAATTGATCTATTCGGGAAAAGCTAAAGATATCTATACAACTGAGGATGAAAATCTTATTATTTCAACTTACAAGGATCAGGCGACTGCTTTCAATGGTGTCAAGAAGGAGCAGATTGCAGGTAAGGGAGTCTTGAATAATCAGATTTCATCTTTTATTTTTGAGAAATTAAATGCGGCTGGTGTGGCGACTCACTTTGTGGAGAAGCTTTCAGATACGGAACAACTCAATAAAAAGGTGGAAATCATTCCTTTGGAAGTCGTGCTCCGCAACTATACTGCTGGTTCCTTTTCAAAACGTTTTGGTGTGGATGAGGGAATCGCATTTGAGACTCCGATTGTCGAATTTTACTATAAAAATGATGATTTGGATGATCCATTTATCAATGATGAGCATGTGAAATTCCTACAGATTGCGGATGACCAGCAAATCGCCTACTTGAAGGAAGAAACTCGTCGAATCAATGAACTCT
This sequence comes from Streptococcus mitis, assembly GCF_002096855.1. GTDB lineage: Bacteria > Bacillota > Bacilli > Lactobacillales > Streptococcaceae > Streptococcus > Streptococcus mitis_Y. The sequence goes on from NZ_NCVH01000030.1 coordinate 11,660, forward strand.
TGAAAGGCTGGTTTGCTGAGATTGGCCTCAAGTTGATTGACTTTAAGCTAGAGTTCGGTTTTGACAAGGATGGCAAGATTATCTTAGCAGATGAATTTTCACCAGATAACTGTCGCTTGTGGGATGCGGATGGCAACCACATGGATAAGGATGTTTTCCGTAGGGGACTAGGTGAATTAACCGATGTTTATGAAGTTGTTTGGGAGAAGTTGCAAGGTTTGAAATAATCTGTTTGCAACGGAAAACCTTCGTCTCTCAACTAAAAGAACTCAGGCTGAAAAGGTCCCCCAGACCTTTTCACTCCGTAGAGGATTGGGCGAACTAACAGACGTTTACGAGATTGTTTGGGAAAAGTTGCAAGAATTGAAATAACAACCTCAAGGTCGTTTGGGAACATTGCAAGAGCTGAAATAGAGGAATAAGGATTGATGGATAAACGTATTTTTGTTGAAAAAAAGGCTGATTTTCAGGTCAAGTCAGAGAGTTTGGTGAGAGAACTCCAGCATAACTTGGGGCTTTCAACTTTGAAAAGTATTCGCATCGTGCAAGTTTATGATGTATTTGACTTGGCAGAGGACCTGTTTGCACCTGCAGAGAAACACATTTTCTCTGAGCAGGTGACAGACCACGTCTGGGATGAAGTTGCTGTACAGGCGGATCTGGCTAACTATGCTTTCTTTGCTATTGAAAGCCTACCTGGGCAATTTGACCAACGTGCAGCTTCTTCACAGGAAGCCTTGCTTTTGCTGGGAAGTTCGAGTGATGTGACAGTTAATACAGCCCAACTTTATTTGGTCAATAAAGATATTGATGCGACTGAGTTAGAAGCGGTCAAAAACTACTTGCTTAATCCAGTTGATTCTCGTTTCAAGGATATCACGACAGGGATTGCCAAGCAGGAATTTTCTGCGTCAGACAAGACTATTCCCAAATTGACTTTCTTTGAAAGCTATACAGCAGAAGACTTTGCTCGCTACAAGGCTAAACAAGGGATGGCCATGGAAGTGGATGATTTGCTCTTTATCCAAGACTATTTCAAGTCAATCGGGCGCGTGCCAACGGAAACAGAACTCAAGGTTTTGGATACTTACTGGTCTGACCACTGCCGTCACACGACTTTTGAGACAGAGTTGAAACAGATTGATTTCTCAGCTTCTAAATTCCAAAAGCAATTGCAGTCAACATATGACAAGTATATTGCCATGCGTGATGAGTTGGGACGTACGGAAAAACCGCAAACCTTGATGGATATGGCTACTATTTTCGGTCGATATGAGCGTGCTAATGGACGTTTGGATGACATGGAAGTGTCAGATGAAATCAATGCTTGCTCAATAGAAATCGAAGTGGACGTTGATGGTGTGAAAGAGCCATGGCTCCTCATGTTCAAGAACGAAACTCACAACCACCCAACGGAAATTGAGCCATTTGGTGGGGCTGCTACCTGTATCGGTGGAGCCATTCGTGACCCATTATCAGGTCGCTCATATGTTTACCAAGCTATGCGTATCTCAGGGGCTGGAGATATTACAGCACCGATTTCGGAAACGCGTGCTGGGAAATTGCCACAACAGGTTATTTCTAAAACAGCGGCTCATGGTTATTCTTCATACGGTAACCAGATTGGGCTTGCAACGACCTATGTTCGTGAGTACTTCCACCCAGGATTTGTTGCTAAACGTATGGAGCTTGGTGCCGTTGTTGGTGCAGCTCCAAAGGAAAATGTGGTTCGTGAAAAACCGGAAGCGGGAGATGTCATTATCCTCCTCGGTGGCAAGACTGGACGTGATGGTGTCGGTGGTGCGACAGGTTCTTCTAAGGTTCAAACAGTTGAGTCTGTAGAGACTGCTGGAGCTGAGGTTCAAAAGGGGAATGCCATCGAAGAACGCAAGATTCAGCGCCTTTTCCGCAATGGGGAAGTAACACGTCTGATCAAGAAATCAAATGACTTTGGTGCTGGTGGTGTCTGTGTCGCCATCGGTGAATTGGCAGATGGTCTTGAAATTGATCTAGACAAAGTGCCATTGAAATACCAAGGTTTGAATGGTACAGAAATTGCCATCTCTGAATCTCAAGAACGGATGGCCGTAGTGGTTCGTCCAGAAGATGTAGACACCTTCGTTGCTGAATGTAATAAAGAAAATATTGATGCTGTTGTCGTTGCGACAGTGACTGAAAAACCAAATCTTGTTATGCACTGGAATGGCGAAACCATCGTTGATTTGGAGCGTCGCTTCCTTGATACCAATGGTGTGCGTGTGGTTGTCGATGCCAAAGTTGTGGACAAGAATGTAAAACTCCCAGAAGAACGTCAAACATCTGCTGACACACTTGAAGCAGATACCCTTACGGTTCTATCTGACCTCAACCATGCGAGTCAAAAAGGATTACAGACTATCTTTGACTGCTCTGTTGGACGCTCAACGGTCAATCACCCACTTGGTGGTCGTTACCAACTCACACCAACTGAGGCATCTGTGCAGAAATTGCCAGTTCAACACGGTGTGACTCATACTGCGTCAGTCATGGCTCAAGGTTTCAACCCTTATGTAGCAGAATGGTCTCCATACCACGGTGCTGCCTATGCGGTGATCGAAGCAACTGCTCGTTTGGTTGCTGCTGGTGCCAACTGGTCTAAGGCTCGCTTCTCTTACCAAGAGTACTTCGAGCGCATGGACAAACAAGCTGAGCGTTTTGGTCAGCCAGTAGCAGCGCTTCTAGGTTCTATCGAAGCACAGATTCAGCTTGGTTTGCCATCTATCGGTGGTAAGGACTCTATGTCTGGTACTTTTGAAGAATTGACAGTGCCACCAACCTTGGTCGCTTTTGGGGTGACGACGGCAGATAGCCGTAAGGTCCTCTCTCCAGAGTTCAAAACTGCTGGTGAAAATATCTACTACATCCCAGGTCAAGCCCTCTCTGCAGAAATTGATTTTGACTTGATTAAGTCTAACTTTGCTCAGTTTGAAGCCCTTCAAAAGGCTCACAAAGTAACATCTGCATCGGCTGTCAAATACGGCGGTGTGGTTGAAAGTTTGGCTCTTGCTACCTTTGGAAATCATATCGGTGCAGAGGTGACCTTGTCTGAACTTGAAAGTTCTTTGATAGCACAATTGGGCGGATTTGTCTTCACATCGCCTGAAGAAATTGCTGGAGTAGAGAAGATTGGACAAACAAGTGCAGACTTTACACTCCTTGTCAACGGTGTGAAGCTAGATGGACACAAGCTTGACAGTGCTTTCCAAGGCAAATTGGAAGAAGTTTATCCAACAGAATTTGCTCAAGCCAAAGAACTTGCTAAAGTACCAGCTGTGGTATCAGATGTTGTGATTAAAGCAAAAGAAAAGGTTGAAAAACCTGTGGTCTATATCCCAGTCTTCCCAGGAACTAACTCAGAATATGACTCAGCTAAGGCTTTCGAAAAAGAAGGTGCAGAGGTCAACTTAGTGCCATTTGTGACCTTGAATGAAGAAGCCATTGTCAAGTCGGTTGAAACCATGGTTGACAACATCGGCAAGGCTAATATCCTTTTCTTTGCAGGTGGATTTTCAGCTGCGGACGAGCCAGATGGTTCAGCCAAGTTTATTGTCAATATTCTTCTTAATGAAAAAGTGCGTGTAGCTATTGATAGCTTTATCGCTCGTAGTGGCTTGATTATCGGTATCTGTAATGGATTCCAGGCTTTGGTCAAATCAGGTCTTCTTCCATACGGGAACTTTGAAGATGCCAAAAGTACTAGCCCAACCCTCTTCTACAATGATGCCAACCAACACGTGGCCAAGATGGTGGAAACTCGGATTGCCAATACCAACTCGCCATGGTTGGCTGGAGTAGAAGTGGGCGATATCCACGCTATTCCTGTTTCGCACGGTGAAGGGAAGTTTGTCGTGACGGCTGAGGAATTCGCTGAACTCCGTGACAATGGACAAATCTTCAGCCAATACGTTGATTTCGAAGGCAAACCTAGCATGGATTCTAAGTACAATCCGAATGGTTCTGTCCATGCCATCGAAGGAATTACCAGCAAGAACGGCCAAATCATCGGTAAGATGGGCCACTCAGAACGTTATGAAGACGGTCTTTTCCAAAACATCCCAGGAAATAAAGACCAGCACCTGTTCGCGTCAGCGGTTAAATATTTCACTGGAAAATAAGACTTGCAGATTTTCTAATAGATAGTATCAGTAATGTAAAAGTCATGTAGATTTAACTCTTGGTGCTACACAAATAAAAATTAGGTATAAAAAATGACATACGAAGTAAAATCTCTTAATGAAGAATGTGGTGTTTTCGGTATCTGGGGGCATCCAGATGCTGCTAAATTGACCTATTTTGGTCTCCACAGCCTTCAGCACCGTGGTCAGGAGGGGGCAGGAATCCTCTCCAATGATCAGGGGCAATTGAAGCGTCATCGTGATATGGGGCTTTTATCAGAAGTGTTCAGAAATCCAGCTAATTTGGATAAACTAACTGGAACGAGCGCGATTGGGCATGTGCGTTATGCGACTGCTGGCGAAGCTTCTGTGGATAACATCCAGCCCTTCCTCTTCCGCTTTCATGATATGCAGTTTGGACTTGCTCATAACGGAAACTTGACCAATGCAGCCTCTCTCAAGAAAGAATTGGAACAAAGAGGAGCAATTTTCAGTTCAACTTCGGACTCAGAAATCTTGGCTCACCTCATTCGTCGGAGTCACAATCCCAACTTGATGGGCAAAATCAAAGAGGCGCTTAGCCTTGTCAAAGGTGGATTTGCTTATATCCTGCTGTTTGAGGACAAGTTGATTGCGGCTCTTGACCCCAATGGTTTCCGTCCGCTTTCTATCGGGAAAATGGCCAACGGAGCGGTGGTTGTTTCCTCTGAAACCTGTGCTTTTGAGGTTATTGGTGCTGAATGGATTCGTGATTTGAAGCCAGGTGAGATTGTGATCATTGATGACAAGGGAATCCAGTATGATAGCTATACAGATGATACTCAGTTAGCAATCTGTTCTATGGAGTATATCTATTTTGCCCGCCCTGATTCTAACATTCATGGTGTCAATGTTCATACGGCACGTAAACGTATGGGGGCTCAATTAGCGCGTGAGTTCAAGCACGAAGCAGATATTGTGGTCGGTGTGCCAAATTCCTCGCTGAGCGCAGCTATGGGATTTGCAGAAGAATCTGGTCTGCCAAATGAAATGGGTCTGATCAAAAACCAATACACGCAACGCACCTTTATCCAACCGACTCAAGAATTGCGTGAGCAAGGGGTGCGGATGAAGCTATCAGCCGTTTCGGGTGTCGTTAAAGGAAAACGTGTGGTGATGATTGATGATTCCATTGTTCGTGGGACAACCTCTCGCCGTATCGTTCAGCTCTTGAAAGAAGCGGGGGCTTCTGAAGTTCACGTTGCTATTGGTAGTCCAGCGCTAGCTTATCCATGTTTCTACGGGATTGATATCCAGACGCGTCAGGAGCTGATTGCGGCCAATCATACGGTAGAAGAAACCTGCCAAATCATTGGTGCGGATAGTCTGACCTATCTTTCGATTGATGGCTTGATTGATTCTATCGGCATCGAAACAGATGCGCCGAATGGTGGTCTCTGTGTCGCTTACTTTGACGGTGACTACCCAACACCTCTCTATGACTATGAAGAAGATTATCGTAGAAGTTTGGAAGAAAAGACCAGTTTTTACAAATAGATGACAGATTTTCCATTAAAAAAAAGTAACAAATAGATGACAAATAAGAATGCTTATGCCCCACGTCTCACTACTGACTAAATGCTTAAGCATTTGTCAGTAGACGCTTTGCCCTATGAGGCCAAAGCTAGAGCCCTGACTAGTATTTTTAGATAAAATAATTGTTTATCTAAAAATACGTCGCAATCTTCTCAAAGAAAAGGAATATAAAAATGACAAATAAAAATGCGTACGCCCAGTCGGGTGTCGATGTTGAAGCGGGTTATGAAGTTGTTGAGCGGATCAAAAAGCACGTGGCTCGTACGGAGCGTGCAGGTGTCATGGGAGCTCTTGGTGGCTTTGGTGGTATGTTTGACCTTTCAAAGACTGGGGTTAAAGAACCTGTCTTGATCTCAGGAACTGACGGTGTCGGAACCAAGCTCATGCTGGCTATCAAGTACGACAAGCATGACACGATTGGGCAGGATTGTGTAGCTATGTGTGTCAATGATATCATCGCTGCAGGTGCGGAGCCCCTCTATTTCCTGGACTATGTGGCGACAGGGAAGAATGAACCAGCTAAACTAGAACAAGTGGTTGCTGGTGTGGCAGAAGGTTGTGTGCAGGCAGGTGCTGCCCTCATCGGTGGGGAAACGGCTGAAATGCCGGGCATGTATGGCGCAGATGACTATGATTTGGCTGGTTTTGCGGTCGGTGTGGCTGAAAAATCTCAAATCATTGACGGTTCAAAGGTGGCAGAAGGAGATATTCTTCTCGGACTTGCTTCAAGTGGGATTCATTCCAATGGTTACTCTCTCGTCCGTCGTGTCTTTGCGGATTACACAGGTGAGGAAGTCCTACCAGAATTGGAAGGCAAGCAACTCAAGGAAGTTCTTCTTGAGCCAACTCGTATCTATGTCAAGGCTGTTTTGCCACTCATCAAGGAAGGGTTGGTCAACGGCATTGCCCACATCACTGGTGGTGGCTTTATCGAAAATGTCCCTCGTATGTTTGCAGCTGACTTGGCTGCTGAGATTGAAGAAGACAAGCTTCCCGTGCTTCCGATTTTCAAAGCCCTTGAAAAATACGGTGAAATCAAGCATGAAGAAATGTTTGAAATCTTCAATATGGGTGTGGGACTTATGCTAGCAGTTAGCTCTGAAAATGTAAGTCGTGTCAAGGAATTGTTGGATGAACCAGTCTATGAAATTGGTCGTATCGTCAAGAAAGAAAACGAAAGTGTCATCATCAAATGAAAAAAATAGCGGTTTTTGCCTCTGGTAATGGCTCAAATTTTCAGGTGATAGCGGAACAATTTCCAGTAGAGTTTGTCTTTTCAGACCATCGTGACGCCTATGTGCTCGAACGTGCAGACAAGCTCGGCGCTCTGTCCTATGCTTTTGAACTCAAGGAGTTTGAGAGCAAGGCAGACTACGAAGCGGCCCTTGTCGAACTCTTGGAAGAACACCAGATTGACCTGGTTTGTCTAGCAGGCTACATGAAAATCGTTGGGCCAACCTTATTGGCAGCTTATGAAGGTCGAATCATCAATATCCATCCAGCCTACCTGCCAGAATTTCCAGGAGCTCATGGGATTGAGGATGCTTGGAATGCAGGTGTTGCTGAGAGTGGTGTTACCATTCACTGGGTGGACTCAGGTGTGGATACAGGAAAGGTCATCAAACAAGTACGTGTACCGCGACTAGCTGATGATACGATTGAAAGTTTTGAAACTCGGATTCATGAGGCAGAGTACAAGTTGTATCCAGAGGTTCTGGATAGCTTGGGAGTTGCACGAAAATAAGATCGAAGTCAAGTTTTGATTGCGCAATCTTGCTGGGAGAAAAAATGATTGAACTGAAATTAGTAGATGAGAGCAGTTTTCAGGCAGTGCTGGATTTGAAAATATCTGAAGCTGATAAACGAGCACGTTTCGTGGCTCCAAATGTACGCTCTTTAGCTGATGCATGGCTCTACCGGAAAAACGAAGATGTGTTTCCGATGGCGATCTATTGGGATAAGCAAGTGGTTGGCTTTCTCCTGCTGGAAATAGACAAGGATGAAGCGGAATACTTTATCTGGCGGATAATGATTGGCCAACAGTACCAAGGAAGAGGTTATGGACGAAAAGCTGTGGAAGTTCTGATCAAAAAGGCTCAGATGGATAGCACTTGCAATCATATTATCGCAGATTATGTGGTTGGAAATGAAAAAATGAAGCACCTGTTGACTAGTTTGGGTTTTCAAGAAACAGGATTTATAGAAGAAAATAATGAAGTCGCTATGCGCTTGGACCTAAAGAAAGAGGAATAGAATGACGAAAAAAGCATTAATCAGTGTCTCAAACAAAGCGGGCATTGTTGAATTTGCCCAAGAACTTAAAAAAACTCGGTTGGGACATCATCTCAACAGGTGGAACCAAGGTTGCCCTTGATAATGCTGGGGTGAGCACCATTGCCATTGATGATTCATATGATATCTTTGATTCAAAATTGGAGTCAGTGATTGTTGAAGACGGCTTCAAACGGAGGCATCGGGTGTGGATACAGGCAAGGTTATCAAACAAGTTCGTGTGCCACGGTTAGCTGATGATACGATTGACAGTTTTGAAGATCGGATTCATGAGGCAGAGTATAAGTTGTATCCAGAAGTAGTGAAGGCTCTATTTACAGATTGACTTTTTGATGATTCATATGATATCTTTGATTTAAAATTGGAGTCAATGATTGTTGAAGACGGCTTCAAACGGAGGTATTTGTAATGTTAGAATCTAAAAAAACAACTCGATATGTATTTTATGTCTATCTGATGTTATTAACTTGGGGAATCTTATTTAAGTTTGAGACCAATCCTGAATTTATAGCATTTTTCTTAGCTCCAAGGTACATCAATTGGATTCCATTTTCAGAACCACTAATAGTAGATGGAAAAATTGTTTTTGCTGAAATGTTATTTAATCTGATTTCCTTTATTCCATTAGGTGTTTGTTTCCCTCTGATAAAAACTAATTCATCTAGTTTAAAAATAGTCGGGACAGGTTTCTTGATTAGTCTATTGTTTGAGTGCTTACAGTATATTTTAGCAATAGGTATAACAGATATCACGGATTTGACTTTAAATACGCTAGGTGTTTGTGTAGGCTTACTGATTTATCAAATTTTTATAAGAGTGTTCAAATCACAGACTAGAAAATGGGTCAATATCTTAGGTATGCTTAGCCTTGGTTTTGCTTATCTTGTTTTACTGTTACTGCATTTAATTGGTGTTTAACTAATGATTAAAAAGGAGAATATAATGACTAAACGCGCCTTAATCAGCGTCTCAGATAAAGCGGGCATTGTTGAATTTGCCCAAGAACTCAAAAAACTTGGTTGGGATATTATCTCGACAGGTGGGACCAAGGTTGCCCTTGATAATGCTGGGGTGAACACCATTGCCATCGATGATGTGACTGGTTTTCCAGAAATGATGGACGGTCGTGTTAAGACCCTCCATCCAAATATCCATGGTGGACTCTTGGCTCGTCGTGACTTGGATAGTCACCTTCAAGCAGCCAAGGATAATCAAATTGAGCTTATCGACCTTGTTGTGGTCAACCTCTATCCTTTCAAGGAAACGATTCTCAAACCAGATGTGACGTACGCTGATGCGGTTGAGAACATCGATATCGGTGGGCCATCTATGCTTCGCTCAGCAGCGAAGAATCATACCGGCGTAACAGTTGTGGTAGACCCAGAGGATTATGCTGTAGTTCTTGACGAATTGTCAGTCAACGGCGAAACCACTTACGAAACCCGTCAACGTCTGGCAGCCAAGGTTTTCCGTCACACAGCGGCTTATGATGCCTTGATTGCAGAGTATTTTACAGCTCAAGTGGGTGAAAGCAAACCTGAAAAGCTCACTTTGACTTATGATCTCAAGCAAGCCATGCGCTATGGGGAAAATCCTCAGCAGGATGCGGACTTCTACCAGAAAGCTTTGCCGACAGACTACTCGATTGCTTCAGCGAAACAGCTCAATGGGAAAGAATTGTCATTCAATAATATCCGTGACGCTGATGCGGCCATTCGTATCATCCGTGATTTTAAAGACCGTCCAACCGTTGTGGCTCTCAAACACATGAACCCATGTGGAATCGGTCAGGCTGATGACATCGAGACTGCTTGGGACTATGCTTATGAGTCTGATCCAGTTTCTATCTTTGGTGGGATTGTCGTTCTCAACCGTGAGGTGGATGCTACGACAGCTGAGAAGATGCATGGTGTATTCCTTGAAATCATCATTGCACCAAGCTATACGGATGAAGCGCTAGCCATTTTGACCAATAAAAAGAAAAACTTGCGTATCCTTGCCTTGCCATTTGATGCTCAAGAGGCTAGCAAAGTGGAAGCAGAATACACAGGTGTAGTTGGTGGACTTCTTGTGCAAAATCAAGACGTGGTGAAAGAAAGCCCGGCTAACTGGCAAGTGGTGACCAAACGTCAGCCAACTGAGACAGAAGCGACAGCTCTTGAGTTTGCTTGGAAAGCTATTAAATACGTCAAATCAAACGGTATCATCGTGACTAATGACCACATGACACTTGGCGTTGGCCCAGGTCAAACCAACCGTGTGGCCTCCGTTCGTATTGCCATTGACCAAGCTAAAGACCGTCTTGACGGCGCTGTCCTTGCTTCTGATGCCTTCTTCCCATTTGCGGATAACGTGGAAGAAATCGCCAAAGCAGGTATCAAGGCTATCATCCAGCCCGGTGGATCGGTCCGTGACCAAGAGTCTATCGAAGCCGCTGACAAATATGGCTTGACTATGGTCTTCACAGGAGTGAGACATTTTAGACATTAAGAACGTTAAAGGGAAGAAAACAGTTTCTTTCCTTTTTTTGAAATGAAATAATAGATTAATAAAAAAATTACGAGAAGCGAATTTATTTGTAAATTAGAAAACATCATAATTTTATCAGCAAGGTAATAAATAAAGTTATGATAAACTATGTTAGAAGTAAATATTTTTGATATAATGATGTTAGCAGAGCGCAATCAAGGAGGGGATTGATTTGGAAATTAAAAAAAATTATTTAATAAATAGATTTTTTTCCAGAAATACTATCAAAAATCTCGTACAAAATAAAAAAGATTCAGTTTTTGAGCGTGTTTCGCAACATTATAAATTAGAAAATAATTTGTCCACTATTCAAAATGTTTATAATAAACTATCTCGGTCGTATCGGAACGAATACTTCTATAAGAATACTCTTTTAAATAAACGTTTATTAGGAATACATAGTGTCAATACTACAACAGCTTTAACAGAGATACCTGTCGGTCGAGCAAAACCAGATTTTATTTTAATCAACGGAAAGGCGGTTGTGTATGAAATAAAAACAGAATTAGACAATTTTGACAGACTTGAAAACCAAATCAATGAATATTATAAAGCTTTTAACCATGTTGCCATTTTGACATACGAAAAGAACATAGAAATGGCGAAAAGAAAAATTGATGAGATTAATAAACCTATTGGTTTATATATTTTACAAAAAAACGTAAAAATTAAAACAGTGATGGAACCCAAGGAATACAATAATGATTTAGATAGAGATGTCATTTTCAGTATTCTTCGGAAACGCGAATATGAAAGTATTATTGAGAAGCATTTTGGTTCTTTACCTCAGGTCTCTCAATTCGATTATTACGATGTTTGTAGGCAACTAACTGAAGATATTCGACTAGAACAATTTTATTCAGATTTTTTAATTGAACTGAAAAAAAGAAATCCAATCAATAAAGAATTGTTTGCGGCGGTCCCATATGAACTCAAGTTTTTGGTGTATTTCATGAACTTTAAACCAAAGGATTATGATGCACTTGCACAATTTTTACAAAAATAGGAGGAGCAAAGTATGTATTTTCCATACCTAAGAGGTCGGCAATATGAATTAATAGCGCTCAGAGAGTTATTAGAAAATAATAAGTTAAGCAACAATGTTATTCCAATTATTGAACCAGTGAGATTATCCCCAACTCTGGTCAGTACTTTGGAAGCATTTGCAACGAAGAAGCAACCGTGTGCCCTCATCATGAATCCAGCAGTAGGGTTCTTTAATGAGGAATACAGCAAAAACGAAAAAAATCGAGCAAGCCGCTTAGACAAAGTGATTGAGCAGAGTGAGCATTTGTACTTTGCCTCACTGATGAGCACAGATTATCAAAAAGCTGATAATTTCAAGCAGAATGATGACATGAGTAAGCAAATCACAATATGTAAAGATCCTGATGATTTAAATGGATACGAAGATAATTATAATACAGAACTAACAGCCTACAATATTATTGGGGAAGACAGTAAGTTAAACAGAGAGGTTAGCGGGAGCAAAGTTAAAATTAGTGACAGATTTAAGAAAGCGCCAAGAAATGTAGATTATGCTAAAAAAACAGATGAATTTTTCTCAGAAGATCATAAATATTTTTTAAAGGATGGGTATAAGGGGTTTTCGGATTACTCTATTGTTGGCGAGAGCTACAGTGATTCAGGATTTGCCCCCACTGCTATAGCTATTCATATCGTTTATTTTAACGAAAAACAAGATTTAAGAATTCATCATTTTGTATCTAATACAAATGAAAAGCAGAGAAACCAAGCGGGTAAGTTTGAGGAGGCTCTCGAAAAGTTAATCAATGCTATTGAAGAAGGTAAAATATCACAGACAATGGCGATCAAAGAGTTTCAACGATTGTCCGATACCAAAACATATCCAGGGCTTGGCACCATTAAAAAATTAACCATGATGCATCATATTGAATTGGTTGGTAAATATCTTGATCAAATAAATGGAGACAGATAGTTAATGAAGTTTTGTCAAAAATGCTTTGCAGATGAAATTCTTAAATCTCAAGTAGTCATAGCTAGAAGACAGTCTAGCTGTGATTTATGTAATAACGCGAATGACTTTGTTTATGATACGCAGAAAGATAATTATTTAATTGATTATTTTAGTTCATTTATTTCTATTTTTTCTCCAATAGAAAAAATAGAAAATTTCCAATCTGGTCAAGAGACGCTATTAAAAACTGAAGTAGCAACAAATTGGAACATATTTACTACTAATGATGAGTATAAGGTTTATCAAATGCTTTCAGAAATTTGTAAAGAACTGTTTGAAGAAATTCCAAACTTGTTAAACTCACCTGTTGGAGTAGATAAAATGTATGATCCTATCTATTTACAGGAGCATTCGTTATTCAGTAAGGGTTGGGAATGTTTTGTTGAAGATATTAAATATAATAATCGTTTTCATTCTAACCAGATTAATAAAGGTATTTTAGCAAAGTATTGTGAAGCTATCCAAAAGACTTATTCAGGAGGAGAACAATTCTTTAGATGTAGAATTGCAAAAGATGGAAAACAATTTGAGCCGAAAGAAATAGGTGCACCCCCTAAAGGTAAATCTGCTGATGGAAGAGCGAATGCAAGAGGGATTGTGACGTTATATTTGGGTGATACAGAAAAAACAGCATTACATGAAACTAGAACAGGTTTATATGACCATGTCTGCATTGGAACTTTTGAATTAAAGTCTCCTATAACAGTTATTGATTTTAAAAAAATCAATGAAATTAGTCCCTTTCAAGATGGGATTATTGATGACATTGCTGAGTTGGCAATTAATAAAAAGCATCTAAAACAAATTGATTATGAGATGGGGAGAGTAATGAGAAAGTCTGATGATGTTTTAGATTATCTCCCAACTCAATATATAGCTGATTTTGTCAGATCTATAGTCTCAGAAGAATATCCTGAACAATATGCCTTTCAAGGAATTGAATTCCGTAGTGTTATGAATCTAGAAGGTTTCAATTTAGCTATATTCACACCAGAGTGTTTTGATGTAATTGATATAAAAATGAAACGAATAAATCAGATTTCCTATGTCTGGTAGATATAAAACATGGCTACATACTTTAGAGATATTCCGCACTTAATGAGCTTGGGACAAAAGTCTAGCCTTAAATATAAAAAGCGAACAAAGATAGTTTTCTGACAATCAGAATTTTTTTCTTGTTCGCTTTTTTATTTCATTTACCAAGTCTAAGAATTTATCGTATAGAATTCCTACAACAAATGAACTGTCCATCCGAAAAACTAAAGCCTTTCGTCTGAGACGTTCTTAGAATACTTTGTGCCTACTTACTGTCAATTTGCTTTCACGGCATAAAGGCGTATGCTTATGAGATAAATTAGAGAATGAAAATAGCTATTTAAAGATGTTTTACATTATAGGATTTCATGTTTTTGTAGTGTTGACTTGATTCAGCTATCAGTTTTTACTGTACAATTGTATCAATTTATCTATTTGTGTTTGTGATTAATAATGCGCGTGATAATGGGATTTCTAAGGGTCGATTAAAAAATAGAATAGGAATGAATGTATGTGAATTTAGCTATTCAGCGATTAACTCTCTATATCAAAAATATGTTAGTAATGTGGAATTGTCTGAAAGAGATTCATGTGATGTAACGGATATACAAAATCCCTGCAATGAGTAATTGCAGGGATTTTGTATACGTTATATAATCAAGTGCTTACAGGTTACTACTGTAAGTAAGAACGATTTATTTACCTACGTAATAGTAAGCTTCTTTACTAGAGCGGGGCGCATCTTTTATGACCATAATTCTAATTTGGTTTTTATCCGAACTGTCACCACTCCTAGTAATGACAGTAGATTTAGGCGGGTAAATCATGATACCACCTTTTACCGAATCTAATCTCATACTAAAACTGATGACACCTTGGTTCCCAATCGTTGGAATTGTAATTATTTCACCATTTACTAAACCACTTTTATCAAATGCTATTTCTTCTCCAAATCCGTTTCTCCACGTACCAGCTATACTTGAGTAGTCTCCTTGTAAAATAGCCTGTGAGTCAAGTTTTAGTGGCTCAGTTTCTGTGTGCTTTTCTTCTGTGGGAGTCGTGATAAGTGTGGCATCAGTAGTAACCCAGAATTGAAATTTTTCAGAGTCTTCCATGATTTTGACTGTGAAAGTAACGGTCGCTCCTTCTTTCCATCCCTCAATCATAGATTTCTTAATTTGTACTTGTACACCAGTCATAGGAGCATTACTAGCTTTTACCCAAATAGTATGGTATGTATTTAGAGCTTTAAAGTGTCCTACGTATGCTTCCCAAAACTTTTGGCGTGTTAGTTCTGCTGTGAAGCGGTATAGTTGACCAGTTTTTAACCTACCATCATTCTCCATGTCTCTAAGCTCTTCGGCTGTCGTATCTATTATATTATCTTTAGTTGAGCTAGAGCTTGTAGTAGATGTGCTGGAAGAAGAGCTGGATGATGCAGAGGAACTAGAAGTAGTAGAGGAGGTTTGTTGTGAAGATTGACTATCTACTGTTTCTATATTCCTATCTGGCTGTCTAAAGAGTAAAAAAGTAGTTCCTATAACGATAAGAATTAGAAGTGTAATTGAGGTTATAAGAATCCAAAGCTTGTTGCTCTGTGGTAGAGGACAAACTACTACGTGATTCTGATTTTGATAAACTTCAACAATATCGTTTACTTTAGGGTGAAAAGTTAACTCATTGATAGGAACATTTAGAGTCTCATTTGTGTGGAGTAGAATGATAACATGTGTATCTGAAACGTGAATAATTTGGTTATGGATTTTATTTTTCATTTAGTATTAGTTTTCGTACATATAGGCAACCATAAGAGGTAGAGTTTTTGTGGCTTTAAAAACCGTTTCATAACTTTGTCTTCCTTTTACTAGTCCGTACAATGTTATATGGTCATCTTCGGCTATAACTCTATTGTTGTATTCAGAAGGAATAGAGACTAAGATAATTTTATCATAGTCATCATTTATAGCTACACGCAGTGTATAGGCTTTCCCATTTTCCATCGCTTGTAAAACTTTACCATATACTCTTACTTTAGTATCTACGGCTATTTCATCATGATTCCAACTATTATAATCTACTCCACTATAATTTGCTTTATCGTTGTCTACAGTAACCTTAGGTTTTGATGGTACTGAGGATGAGGAACTAGGGCTACTCTCTTTAGATGATGAAGGTGTAGTAGAGCTACTTGTTGTTGAAGAGCTAGAGCTATTTTGTGATGTAGTATTTCTTGAAACTGTCGTTTGTGTCTTTTCTGTAAATTTTTCTACAAAACCAAATGCCATAAATGACAAAATCACACATATAAGAGCGATAATAAAACATTTGAAAGAAATGTCCTTATTTACTTTACTTTTTTTAATAGACGAAATTATTAGAAATACAAGATTTAATAAGCACATTATAGTCGACTCAAGTACAACTAGGGCTATGGTTTCCTGATAGCCTAGATATATAGAACAAATTGCAGTGATAATAGCTATAATTATTACTAAAACAAGATTTATATGTGCGACTAATGATAGTCTTTCAGAAATACTTTTTTTTACTTTGCTAATTTTATTTTTACTATCAATTTTTATAACAATATCACCATAAACCTCGACATAATCACCTATGGCAGGTTCAAAGTCACAAGATTCAATAGGAATTTCCTTTAAACTTCCATCTTCATAACCTATATAAGCAGTATCTTCAGCTATTTTAATAATTTTTCCTTTATTCATTACTTACCCCCATACAATGGCTCCTAGCCACATTCCAAAAATCATAGCACCAGTTGCACAAATCATTATAACAGTTCCTTGTTCTTTATCCCCTCTGCTTCTGATGAGATATCCCAAGACAATACCTATTACTCCAAAAATAAAAGGAAAGAAGAGCAGAGAGGTTGCTGTGCAAATCCATCCCCATATTTTCAACGTTTTAGTGTTATCGGGAGTATCTGAATTTATTATGAGTTTTCTAGTAATGATGTAGTTTCCATCAGTACCAAAAACTTCAACCTCTTCTCCGACCTCTGGAAGGAAGTCAAAGTATTTTCTTTCTATCTCTAGAAGGCTACCATCAGCCTTACCTAGATATATTGTTTCAATATTGTCCTTAAGTATTTTGTATGTATTCATTATTTATTCCTTTCTTATAAATGATTCAATCACTTCAACATTAGCTTGACTTGCTTTCGGTAATATGTCATATACTGTACCATTTGTGAAGCAAGTGAGATTGGGGATTGTTTTGAATCCTACAGTTGTTTTAAAGTTATTCCAACTTGTCTTATCTATATGCTCACTATCTAAGTAATACACAGTTGTCTCAGTTTTATCTACTGCTTTTGCTAGCTTTGGAGCAAATTCTTGACAATATGGACAACTTTCTCTCCCTGTATATAGGTAAAAGCTTTCTTGATGTTGTATTTTCTGTTCTACAGCCTCTAAACTTATCTTTTGGAGTCTGTTTATAGCTATCTGGTAGTCTGTTTGTGGCCGAGTGGTTAAGTATGCTGTGAATGTGACAATTATAATAAGTAGTAGTGACAGTAGAATAAGAACTTTTTTACTATTCATCACATCCGTATCCGTCTTTGTCTCTATCTAGCCATGGACCATATTGTGGGTCACTAGCAGGTATGTTTACACGTCCTGCTTTTCGTGCTTCCTTACAGTTTTTGAACGGTCTTAAATTTGATTGTGGAGCAGATGTAGACGATTGTGTAGGAGTGGTTGTGGTGTGAGATGAAGCTTGTTCTTGCTCTTTTTCTCGTGAAGATGCTTTCCTTTCCTCCTCTTTTGATTTGGAGGCTTCAATACTTGCTTTTTCCTCTTCTTGTGCTTTTTCTGTTTTTCTCACTTCACTGATTACTAACGAGCCTTTATCGATTGAATCATATTTTTCTAAAGATACTGTATTTCCTGTATAGACCATAAGTTCATTCATTTTCACAGCTAGTGATTCAGGTGTACGGATAAGAAGCTTCTTACCTGTTATGTTGTACTCACGGTATTCATCTTTTTCTTCAATCCCAATTACCTCAGCTTCAACTTCGTAGAGTTTATCTGTGTTAGAGAGTTTGTGTGCTACCTCTCTCAGTGCTTTAGCTCGCAGTATGATTTTAATTTGTGGTGTATTTAGATAAGCATCTACGGCTATATGTCCAGTTGGAGACCATTTCTCTATTTTAGAGCTAGTTTCACTACTAGATGATGAAGTAGAGGAAGATGAACTAGACTGTTTAACTTGTGAAGACTGTTTGACAGAATCACTAGCCTTAGTTTGAACTTGTGAGTGTTTAGTGCTACCGCTAGTTAATAGTGTGAAGAACAAAACGAGGATAAGCGATAGTACAATACTACCTATAATCTTTTGTTCTTTGCTCAATTCCTTGAGCTTTTTAATCATATATATGACCTCCTAGACATTAACTTTACTTAATGAAATAAAATAAATATTTCCTAATAGTTATAATTATATCACACAAACTTTAACAATAGAATATGTTTCTGTTTAATATTAAACTATAGAGAATGTAAACCTGATTGTTTAATCTATAAGATAGATAGTAGATTTAACATAGAGGGTGAAGGAATGGATGATATATTAGAAACTATAAGTAATCAGATACGAGATTTACGAGTTTCAAAGAAGATTACACAGCAAGAATTAGCAGAAAGAACAAATCTAAGTGTTCCTTATATCAGTCAGATAGAGAATAACCACAGAAATATCTCTTTGGAAACTTTTGTGAAGATTGTTGATGCTTTGGAAGTTCCATTGAGTGATTTTTTCTTACCTTATTCTGTGGCACAAGATACAGAGATGATGGAACTATTATTGAAGATTCAGAAACACCCACAGCATAAGATGATTGTTCATAAGGTGATGGAAATACTTGAATTAAGCCAAGATAGTTAGTGATAAAAAGTACTAAAGTGTAATTTATACTAAATCTATCCAACCATATATAGTTACTTTAGTATCTATTACTATTTCATCATGCTTAAAATTATTAGAGTCTCTCTCGAAGTGATTTTTAATAGTAATCTGTAGGTCGGGCGATTAGAAATTATCTGTACTTTTTGTATATTGTGAGGATTATAGGTTACATTATTCAGATAAGGAATGAGAATTATTTTTCTTTATTGAAGAAGTCGATTAAAAAATAAAAATAAAAATAAAAATAAAAAAGAAAGCACTGAATCTAAGTATCCAGTGCTTATCTATTACCTTAAAAATGTGTTATCTCTTATATAGGGGAACCTGTTAGAAGAACCCTAATAATTGTTGTAATTACAAAAGTAAAAATTTCTACTATTCTTATCAATTTACTACTTTAATATTCCAGAAAACTTAACTTCATCAGGAGCCATTATATAACGATTCACAGCGACTTCTTCATCGCTGAGTGTGTAATAGAATCTAGGGCTATTTACTCCGTGGGATTTAGCAATTTTATATAAAGATTTGTTTAGCGCACTGATAATTGCTCTAAGTTCTTTATTTGAATACGAAGCATTATTTTCTGTGAGAATGATTCTGATGCCAGGTGTTACAGATGTTTTTTCCATTTCAAGCATATTTGCTCCTAATTGTGTATTTACTTTATCTACACCCTCTTGAATTGCATTATAGAAAGCATCTAAATCTACTTTTCTGTTTTCTTCATTAGATTTTTTCTCAGATTCTTTAGATTTTTTTTCTGCTTCCTCTTTCATTTTTTTCTGTTTTTCCCGTTCTTCTTGTTCTTGTCTCTCCTTTTCTTCTTTAATCTTTTCGATTTGTTTATTAAGTTTCAATTCCACTTCATCTACACGGTAAGACAAGTTACCAAATTTTACCTCATAATCGGTTGGATATGTATCTTTTAGGTGTTTAATTTCCTTTTTAACAGATGACAATTCACTATCATCAGAAACAAGCTTCAAAGCTTCCTCTAGCGTTATATTTGGTTTAATATTTTCTGTGTCATTTTCTAGTGTTTCAACTAACTTAGTAACACGTTCCGTATCTTTAGCATATTCTTGCTTACTATTGCTTTCTATTATATGAGCAAACCAAAAACCTAAAAGAGAAAATATCACTAAAAAGCCTATAAAATAGTTAGCAAATTTCTCAATTTTCTTTTTATTCATAAAAAGCCTCCTGTTTTATATTTATGTTTAAAATATTGTTAAACACTACCCTAATTATACCACAGTTATATATACATTAGTTAATGTTTTTTAATAATTTTTAACTAAAGCAAATATACAACCTTAATCTACAAGATGAATAGAGTAAAATAAAAAGTACCTAAATGGTACTTCTTACTTGCCTACTGAACTCATCACCATGAAATTTGTACTCCTTTTTGTCCACTTGGAGTAAAGTTTAATCTATTTTATTTAATATGTAAATTCTAAAAATACTACAGAATCAACATTTATAAAGCATAACAAAGTGTAATTTATACTAAATCTATTCTAAAGTCAAAATTTTTTTTGTCCCAGCCTCATTAAGTGTTTAAAGATTTAAAAAATGAACTAGCTTCAGTAAGTTTACTCTATGTTGTATTTTTCTACTTGTAGATATAATTAGATTAAAACGAACGTTTGTGATATAATATTATTAAATAATTCGCAAAAGAGGTTGAGAAATGAAACTGCTTGTTGTCGGTTCGGGTGGTCGTGAACATGCGATTGCTAAGAAGTTGCTTGAGTCAAAAGACGTTGAAAAAGTATTTGTAGCTCCTGGGAATGATGGGATGACTCTTGATAGTTTGGAATTGGTAAATATCTCTATTTCCGAACATTCTAAGTTAATTGACTTTGCAAAGGCCAACGATATTGCTTGGTCATTTATCGGGCCAGATGACGCCCTTGCGGCTGGTATCGTGGATGATTTCCATGCAGCTGGTCTCAAAGCCTTTGGTCCGACTAAGGCTGCGGCTGAACTTGAGTGGTCTAAGGATTTTGCCAAGGAAATCATGGTTAAATACGGCGTTCCGACAGCAGCCTATGGCACATTCTCAGATTTCGAGGAAGCTAAGGCCTATATCGAAAAGCAGGGTGCGCCTATCGTAGTCAAGGCGGATGGCTTGGCGCTTGGGAAGGGTGTCGTCGTTGCTGAGACAGTCGAGCAAGCGGTCGAAGCCGCTCATGAGATGCTTTTGGACAATAAATTTGGTGACTCAGGTGCGCGTGTGGTTATTGAGGAATTCCTTGAAGGAGAGGAATTTTCACTCTTTGCCTTTGTCAATGGTGATAAGTTCTACATCATGCCAACGGCTCAGGACCACAAACGTGCCTACGATGGCGACAAAGGGCCTAACACGGGAGGTATGGGTGCCTATGCGCCAGTTCCACACTTACCACAGAGTGTGGTTGATACAGCGGTTGACACCATTGTCAAGCCAGTCCTTGATGGCATGATTAAAGAAGGGCGCCCTTATCTGGGTATCCTTTACGCAGGACTTATCTTGACAGCTGATGGACCTAAGGTCATCGAGTTTAATGCTCGCTTCGGAGATCCAGAAACTCAGATTATCTTGCCTCGTCTGACCTCTGATTTTGCCCAAAATATTACGGATATCCTCGATGGCAAGGAGCCAAACATCACCTGGACGGACAAGGGTGTGACGCTTGGTGTAGTTGTCGCATCAAACGGTTACCCGCTAGAATATGAAAAGGGTGTTGCATTACCGGCAAAAACCGAGGGAGATATCATCACCTACTATGCAGGGGCTAAATTTGCGAGAAATAGCCAAGACCTCCTCTCAAACGGTGGACGTGTCTACATGCTAGTTACCACAGCAGATACCGTTAAAGAAGCCCAAGAAACCATCTACCAAGAACTCTCCCAACAAAAAACAGAAGACCTCTTTTATCGAACAGATATTGGAAGTAAGGCTATAAAAGATTAACAGATACTAAATTTGTCAATGGCGAGCAAAAGCGAGCCAAAGTAAGATAATGGTCGCCGTGGTGAAAAGACCAGAACAGAAACTGTTCTGGTCGGGGAAGCTTTGAGACCTTAGGCTCAAAGTTTAGGAATGAAACCGAAGGTTTGTTTCCGTCCCCACCACCTAAGACCATTATCAAAAAAGAAAAGGATATTAACTATGAAACCAGTAATTTCCATCATCATGGGCTCAAAATCCGACTGGGCAACCATGCAAAAAACAGCCGAAGTCCTAGACCGCTTCGGTGTAGTCTACGAAAAGAAAGTTGTTTCCGCTCACCGTACACCAGACCTCATGTTTAGACATGCGGAGGAAGCCCGTAGCCGTGGTATCAAGGTCATTATCGCAGGAGCTGGTGGTGCCGCCCATTTACCAGGTATGGTTGCAGCGAAAACAACCCTTCCTGTTATAGGGGTACCTGTCAAGTCTCGTGCTCTTAGCGGTGTGGACTCGCTCTACTCTATCGTACAGATGCCAGGTGGCGTGCCTGTGGCGACAATGGCTATCGGTGAAGCAGGTGCGACAAATGCGGCTCTATTTGCCCTCCGCCTCTTGTCAGTAGAGGATCAGGCTATCGCGACAGCTTTGGCAGATTTCGCAGAAGAACAAGGAAAAATCGCAGAGGAGTCAACAAATGAGCTCATCTAAAACAATCGGAATTATCGGTGGCGGTCAGCTGGGTCAGATGATGGCCATTTCTGCTATCTACATGGGGCACAAGGTTATCGCGCTGGATCCTGCGGCGGATTGCCCGGCCTCTCGTGTGGCGGAAATCATAGTGGCTCCTTATAACGATGTGGATGCCCTCCGTCAGTTGGCTGAGCGATGTGATGTCCTCACCTATGAGTTTGAAAATGTCGATGCCGATGGTTTGGATGCTGTTATCAAAGAAGGACAGCTTCCACAAGGAACAGACCTGCTCCGCATTTCCCAAAATCGTATTTTTGAAAAAGATTTTCTCTCAAACAAGGCTCAAGTCACTGTAGCACCCTACAAGGTTGTGACTTCTAGCCAAGACTTGGCAGATATCGACCTGTCCAAAAACTATGTCCTTAAGACTGCGACAGGTGGATACGATGGGCATGGGCAAAAGGTCATTCGCTCAGAAGCAGATTTGGCAGAAGCCTATGCGTTAGCTGACTCAGCAGCCTGCGTTTTAGAGGAATTCGTCAATTTCGACCTTGAAATTTCTGTCATTGTGTCAGGAAATGGCAAGGACGTGACAGCTTTCCCGGTTCAGGAAAATATCCACCGAAACAACATTCTTTCAAAAACCATTGTGCCAGCCCGCATTTCAGAAAGTCTAGCAGCCAAAGCAAAAACCATGGCAGTGCGAATTGCTGAACAGCTTAATTTGTCTGGAACTCTTTGCGTGGAAATGTTTGCGACGGCTGACGACATCATTGTCAACGAGATTGCCCCACGACCACACAACTCTGGGCACTACTCTATCGAAGTCTGCGACTTCTCCCAGTTTGATACTCACATTTTAGGTGTTCTGGGAGCATCATTGCCAGAAATTAAATTACATGCACCTGCCGTCATGCTCAATGTTCTCGGCCAGCATGTCGAGGCCGCTGAAAAATATGTCGCAGAAAATCCAAGCGCCCACCTCCACATGTATGGTAAAATAGAAGCGAAGCACAACCGCAAGATGGGACATGTCACTTTGTTTAGTGATGCGCCGGATGAGGTGGAGGAGTTTGGGGAGTAAGACAGGACCCTAATTACAATGTCCGTTGTCTTACCCCTGCAAGGTTGACTAGCTTTGTCATAGCTGATAAAGTCAGCAAGAGAAGCCAGTCAACTGCTACTGAAAGGGATTGATTTTTAGGTGATTGGAAATATAATAACAAAATGTTTATCGAAATTTAAAAGTGAGGAAACAATGGTAACGATAGGGAAGCCCATAAATTCTCTAGAAGAATATACAGTATTTATTAATGAAATTTCAACAAAAACTCAAGATGGACCAAAAAAGACTATATTTTTTAGGGGAGAAAGCGGATGTTATCCCAAAAGACTACCGGGAATTTTTAGATCTGCGAAAAAAAATAACGAGCTAGAGCCAGAGAAATCAATGTTTAAGATATTGGTAGAGGATGGGACTAAGGATTATTATTTTGAAATTTTTCAGGAATTAGGATGGCCTATAACTTCTTTTGGAACTAAATTATTTGAATGGATTGTTGAAGTTCAACATTATGGAGCAGTTACAAGTATTCTAGATATTAGTATGAATGCACTAGTCGGTCTATTTTTTGCTTGTAGCGGGAATCAGGAAAGTGATGGTAAATTATATGTATATACACCATTAACTGATAATGAAAAACAATATTTTGGACATACGATATCTATAATGACGGCATTGAATTTTATTCCTCGTTCTCAAATAGATGGTTTTATAGAGTTCCTGAGGGCCCTAATGTCGGAATTCCCTGAAGAAGAAAGGTCTAGATTTTTCTCACGGAGTTTTACCATTGCTGATATTGTCCACAAATTAACAGAGGAGTTTAATAGTAAGACTTTATCAGCTAACATTGAAGAGTTTGGAGAAGATGTGTTTAAAATACCATTTAAGGCTCTTAATATAAAAAATATGGAAGGAGTTGAAACAATAACTGTTTCGGAAGACGAAGCA
Source organism: Streptococcus mitis (assembly GCF_002096855.1). GTDB lineage: Bacteria > Bacillota > Bacilli > Lactobacillales > Streptococcaceae > Streptococcus > Streptococcus mitis_Y. The sequence goes on from NZ_NCVH01000030.1 coordinate 35,821, forward strand.
AAAAATCAAATAGTAAAATTATTAGAGCCATTTTTACAAGATGATCCTTATTTAAGTTATTTAGGAGAACAAGGAAAACAGAATTTAAATATTGAACATTATCAAAAATATCTTTTATCCAATATAGAGATATTGCTCGCACCATTTTTGGAGCAACTAAATCAGAACTCGGGTCGAAATGAAATTTTAAAGTTCCCAGTTGCAATTTTTGAAGACATTCAGAAAAGCTATATTGTAAAGCCTGCAAAGATAAATGAGAGAATAAAACATCAAAGTGGTGCATTTATTATTCCAGGGTATATTTCTTCTAGAGGGATAAGTTTTGAGATTATGCAGGAAAAAATAGATAAATCAATACAACAATCAATTAGGTTAGAGTATGAATTGGTAATTCCAAAAGAAAAAAAACAAGAAATTCTTGAACAATTAAGAATATTTGGAATTGATGAGGGATTTATTTATCCAGATATTGAACATATATCTAGAGCTATTTCTGATAAATATAAAATATAAATACTAGAAAGGAACAAGGACTCACGTATTCACCAAAACTGAATACGGGCTACGGACTTGATCAATTCTTATGATTCAACTCATTGTCAACGCTTTTGTCGAAAAAGAGAAGACTGGAGCAGTCGTCGAAGTCTTGTATGCTAGTAGCGATCACGAAAAGGTGAAAGCCAAGTATGAAGAGCTAGTTACACAATTTCCTGAAAACTATTTAGCTATCTATGATGTCCCGCTGGATACGGATTTGAATACACTAGATCACTATCCATCAGTGTGGATTGGAAAAGAAGAATTTGAATAAAGTGATTGCCGGTTGCTAACTGATGTGAAACATCAAAAGAAAGGAAAATTAAACATGATCAACCGTTACTCTCGCCCTGAGATGGCGAACATTTGGAGTGAAGAAAATAAATACCGTGCTTGGCTTGAGGTGGAAATCTTGGCTGACGAGGCATGGGCTGAGTTGGGGGAAATCCCTAAGGAAGATGTGGCTTTGATTCGTGAAAAAGCGGACTTTGACATTGACCGTATTTTGGAGATTGAGCAGGAGACGCGCCACGATGTGGTGGCTTTCACGCGTGCGGTTTCTGAGACGCTTGGTGAAGAGCGTAAGTGGGTACACTATGGGTTGACTTCTACCGACGTGGTGGATACAGCCTACGGTTTCCTCTATAAGCAGGCCAACGACATCATCCGCAAGGATCTTGAAAACTTCACCAACATCATCGCTGACAAGGCTAAAGAGCACAAGTTCACCATCATGATGGGGCGTACCCATGGGGTTCACGCTGAGCCAACGACTTTTGGTCTTAAATTAGCGACTTGGTACAGTGAAATGAAGCGCAACATCGAGCGTTTCGAGCATGCAGCTGCTGGTGTGGAAGCTGGTAAGATTTCTGGTGCGGTTGGAAACTTTGCCAACATCCCACCATTCGTTGAAAAGTATGTCTGCGACAAACTTGGTATCCGTGCTCAAGAAATCTCTACACAGGTGCTTCCTCGTGACCTTCACGCTGAGTACTTTGCAGTACTTGCTAGCATCGCGACTTCCATCGAGCGTATGGCAACGGAGATCCGTGGTCTTCAAAAATCTGAACAACGTGAAGTAGAAGAATTCTTTGCCAAGGGGCAAAAAGGCTCCTCTGCTATGCCTCACAAACGCAACCCTATCGGTTCTGAAAACATGACAGGTCTTGCGCGTGTTATCCGTGGTCACATGGTGACGGCCTATGAAAACGTAGCCCTTTGGCACGAACGTGATATCTCTCACTCATCAGCTGAGCGTATCATCACACCAGATACGACCATTTTGATTGACTACATGCTCAACCGTTTTGGAAATATTGTCAAGAATTTGACAGTCTTCCCAGAAAATATGATTCGCAACATGCACTCAACTTTCGGTCTCATCTTCAGCCAACGTGCTATGTTGACCTTGATTGAAAAAGGAATGACCCGTGAGCAAGCCTATGACTTGGTACAACCAAAAACGGCCTACTCTTGGGACAACCAAGTAGATTTCAAACCACTTCTTGAAGCAGATCCAGAAGTAACATCACGACTCACACAAGAAGAAATCGATGAAATCTTCAACCCTCTTTATTACACTAAACGAGTGGACGATATCTTTGACCGTCTTGGTTTAGGATAGTTAGAATAAAAATCGAATTTCTATTACTCTATTTATAGGAGTAGAAGAACTTCGATTTTTTTTATTTTAAAGTATTTTTGATAAAAATTACCTATATTTTAGTAAAATTTAAACAAATTTAGTCTATCTTAATTGACATATAGAAATACAGTTTTTAATGTTATATAATAAACATAGAAAAAGCCCAAGCAAGGCTTAGGCTTTCTTCTTAGTGATCACGGTCACATGAAATGAATTTGATTTTGTAGTAATCTGCTCGTTTATATGTTTCGCTGTATGCGAGAACTTGACCAGTAGACTCTAGTTTAGTAGTCTTGGTTTGTAAAACGGTTGGGAATTGTTCATCGACTCCGAGGACCGAAGCCGCATGTTCTGGAGTTGGAAATGCTATTTCATTGATTTCTTCAAAATGTTCATCATTCATGTGAATGTGGTAATCCAATTTGAAACGGTTATAGATAGAGCTATAATATTCAAGATTTGGATAATTTGCATTGATGTATTGTTCTGGAATGTAAGATGTATGGTAGATGTACACAACACCACCTGTTTCGCGAACGCGTTCAATCTTGTAGTAGAACTGATCTCCGCGTAGTCCAAGTTTTTCTAAGTAGCTTAGTTTGTTTCCACGCTCAATAGAAAGGACGGTAACTTTATCATCTTTAGTTTCAAAAACTTCTACATCTGAAAACTCTACGAGTTTGTGTTTGCGTGCGCGTGAAACGAATGTACCCTTTCCTTGTTGACGGACAATATAGCCATCCTTGGCAAGGTCGTTTAAGGCGCGAACAACTGTGATAGAACTCACATCATACATTGCAATCAATTCAGCTTCAGTGTAGAATTTATCTCCACTGGCAAATTGACCAGAAATGATTTTGTTCTTTAACTCATCTTTAATATATTGATACTTTGGAATTGCCATATTTTCACCTCGATTTTCCTTCTCCGTTAAAGATTTTACCATAAAACTGGAAAGAATAGTAGCCTTTTGAATAAAAAAATTGGAATAATAGGCTATAAGGTTAATTTACATAGGAATAAATAGAAAAACCTACATTTTTATACATGGTGCTAAAATGTTGTTATGACTATAAATTACAAGATTTTTATAAGTTTTTTGTGTAGAATTTAGTGAAAAATGAAAAAAATTGTGAAAACCTATTGACAAATGCAAGATATTGAGATATATTTACTATATCAACAAATGAAAGCGCAAACTTAGTTAGTCAGAGGTGTAAAAATGACAAGGTTTAAAATTGAGGACGATTTCTATTTAGATGGGAAACCGTTCAAGATTTTGTCTGGTGCCATTCATTATTTTAGAATTCCAGCAGAGGATTGGTATCATTCGCTCTACAACTTAAAAGCGCTTGGCTTTAATACAGTCGAGACTTATGTTGCATGGAATTTACACGAACCTGTTGAAGGGGAGTTTAATTTTGAAGGTGATCTGGATTTAGAGAAATTTCTCCAAATAGCGCAGGATTTGGGTCTCTACGCAATTGTGCGTCCATCTCCCTTTATCTGTGCGGAATGGGAATTCGGTGGCTTACCAGCTTGGCTCTTGACCAAGAACATGCGAATTCGCTCATCCGACCCAGCATATATAGAGGCAGTTGGTCGCTACTATGATCAATTATTGCCAAGACTGGTGCCTCGTTTGTTGGACAATGGCGGAAATATTCTCATGATGCAAGTCGAGAACGAATACGGTTCTTATGGAGAAGATAAGGCTTACCTGAGAGCGATTCGAAAATTGATGGAAGAACGAGGGATTGATTGCCCACTCTTTACTTCAGATGGTCCGTGGAGAGCTACTTTGAAAGCTGGAACCTTGATCGAAGATGACCTCTTTGTAACAGGCAACTTTGGTTCTAAGGCATCTTATAACTTTTCACAGATGCAGGAATTCTTTGCTGAGCATGGTAAGAAATGGCCACTCATGTGTATGGAGTTCTGGGATGGCTGGTTCAATCGTTGGAAAGAACCGATTATTACACGGGATCCGAAAGAATTGGCAGAAGCTGTTCGAGAGGTATTGGAGCAAGGCTCTATCAACCTTTACATGTTCCATGGTGGTACAAACTTTGGTTTCATGAATGGTTGCTCGGCTCGAGGAACTCTGGATTTGCCGCAAGTCACATCTTACGACTATGATGCCCTTCTCGATGAAGAAGGAAATCCAACTGCTAAATACCTAGCAGTCAAGAAGATGATGGCAACCCACTTCCCAGAGTATCCACAGTTGGAACCACTCTATAAGGAAAGCATGGAGATAGGGTCCATTCCATTGGTCGAAAAAGTTTCCTTGTTTGAAACCCTGGATAATCTCTCTAGTCCTACTGAAAGCCTCTATCCAAAAGCGATGGAAGAACTTGGTCAAAGTTATGGCTACCTTCTCTACCGCACGGAGGCAAGTTGGGATGCAGAAGAGGAACGTCTCCGTATCATCGATGGACGTGACCGAGCTCAACTCTTTGTAGATGGTCAAAGGATTGCTACTCAATACCAGACAGAGATTGGTGAAGATATCTACTGTCAAGGCAACCGAGAAGGCTTTTCAGAGATTGACATCTTGATCGAAAATATGGGGCGTGTCAACTACGGTCATAAGTTCTTGGCAGATACGCAGCGTAAAGGAATTCGAACAGGTGTCTGCAAGGATCTACATTTCTTACTGAATTGGAAACAATATCCACTGCCACTGGATAATCCTGAGAAGATTGATTTTTCAAAAGGATGGACAGAAGGACAACCAGCCTTTTACGCTTTCGACTTTACGGTCGAAGAGCCGAAGGATACCTACTTAGACTTGTCTGAGTTTGGTAAGGGAGTTGCCTTTGTCAACGGGCGTCACCTAGGGCGTTTCTGGAACGTCGGCCCGACCCTCTCACTTTATATCCCTCATAGTTATCTCAAGGAAGGTGCTAACCGCATCATTATCTTTGAAACTGAGGGCGAATATAAAGAAGAGATTCATTTAACTCGTAAACCTACACTAAAACACATAAAGGGGGAAAACTTATGACAATTGTAGGATGCCGTATCGATGGACGTTTGATCCACGGTCAAGTAGCCAATCTTTGGGCTGGAAAACTAAATGTTTCACGCATTATGGTTGTAGACGACGAAGTTGTTAACAACGATATTGAAAAGAGTGGTTTGAAACTTGCGACACCACCAGGTGTGAAATTGAGTATTTTGCCAATTGAAAAAGCGGCAGCCAATATTCTTGCTGGTAAATACGATAGCCAACGTCTCTTTATCGTGGCTCGTAAACCAGACCGTTTCCTTGGTTTGGTAGAAGCAGGTGTACCACTTGAAACCCTTAATGTTGGGAATATGTCTCAAACACCAGAAACTCGCGCCATCACACGTTCTATCAACGTAGTGGACAAGGATGTGGAAGACTTCCACAAACTGGCAGAAAAAGGTGTTAAACTTACTGCTCAAATGGTTCCAAATGATCCAGTTTCAGACTTTTTGAGCTTATTAAAATAGGAAAAAATTTTTAGGAGGTCATTGTTATGATACAATGGTGGCAAATTTTACTTCTCACTTTGTACTCAGCTTATCAAATCTGTGATGAGTTGACGATCGTTTCATCTGCAGGTTCCCCTGTATTTGCTGGTTTCATTACTGGTTTAATCATGGGAGATGTGACTACTGGTCTGCTTATCGGTGGTAACTTGCAGCTATTCGTTCTTGGGGTTGGTACCTTCGGTGGTGCTTCTCGTATCGACGCTACTTCTGGTGCGGTTCTTGCGACAGCCTTCTCTGTTTCACAAGGAATTGATACAGCACTTGCGATTACAACAATCGCTGTGCCAGTAGCAACTCTCTTGACTTACTTCGACGTTCTTGGACGTATGACAACTACTTTCTTTGCTCACCGTGTGGATGCTGCAATCGAACGCTTTGACTATAAAGGTATTGAACGCAACTACTTGCTTGGTGCGATTCCTTGGGCTTTATCTCGTGCCCTTCCAGTCTTCTTTGCGCTTGCTTTTGGTGGTGAATTTGTACAACACGTAGTAGACTTCGTTACAAAATACCAATGGGTTGCAGATGGTTTGACACTCGCAGGACGTATGCTTCCAGGTCTTGGATTTGCAATCTTGCTTCGTTACCTTCCAGTTAAACGTAACCTTCACTACCTTGCAATGGGATTTGGTTTGACAGCTATGTTAACTGTTCTTTACTCATATGTAACAGGTCTTGGTGGCGCTGTTGCAGGTGTTATCGGCACTCTACCGAAAGATGTTGCTGAAAAAATTGGTTTCGTGAACAACTTCAAAGGTTTGTCTATGATTGGTATCTCTATCGTAGGTATCTTCCTTGCAGTGCTTCACTTCAAAAATAGCCAAAAAGTAGCTGTAGCAGCACCTTCTACACCATCAGAAAGTGGGGAAATCGAAGATGACGAATTCTAATTACAAACTTACAAAAGAAGATTTTAATCAAATCAACAAACGTAGCTTGTTTACTTTCCAATTAGGTTGGAACTACGAACGTATGCAAGCTTCTGGTTACCTGTACATGATCTTGCCACAATTGCGTAAAATGTATGGGGATGGAACTCCTGAATTGAAAGAAATGATGAAAGTTCATACTCAATTCTTCAATACTTCACCATTCTTCCACACCATCATCGCTGGTTTTGATCTTGCCATGGAAGAAAAAGATGGTGTAGGTTCAAAAGATGCCGTTAATGGTATCAAGACAGGTTTGATGGGACCATTCGCTCCTCTTGGAGATACAATCTTTGGTTCACTTGTACCTGCTATCATGGGATCTATCGCAGCAACTATGGCTATCGGTGGTCAACCTTGGGGTATCTTCCTTTGGATCGCAGTTGCAGTTGCTTATGACATCTTCCGTTGGAAACAGTTGGAATTTGCCTACAAAGAAGGGGTTAACCTTATCAACAACATGCAAAGTACTTTGACAGCTTTGATTGACGCGGCATCTGTACTTGGTGTCTTCATGATGGGTGCTCTTGTAGCAACAATGATCAACTTTGAAATTTCTTACAAATGGGCAATCGGTGAGAAGATGATTGACTTCCAAGACATCTTGAACCAAATCTTCCCACGCTTGCTTCCAGCAATCTTTACTGCCTTTATCTTCTGGTTGCTTGGTAAGAAAGGTATGAACTCTACTAAAGCTATCGGTATTATTATCGTACTTGCTTTGGCTCTTTCTGCCTTTGGTAAATTTGTACTTGGAATGGGCGCATAATTTATGACGCAATCATTAATTTTGGTGAGTCATGGTCGTTTCTGTGAAGAACTTAAAGGTAGCACTGAAATGATTATGGGGCCACAAGACAATATTTACACAGTAGCTCTTCTTCCAGAAGATGGCCCAGAAGAATTTACTGCAAAATTTGAAGCTACTATTGAAGGATTGGATGATTTCCTAGTCTTTGCGGATCTTCTCGGTGGAACACCATGTAACGTGGTAAGCCGTTTGATTATGGAAGGTCGTGACATCGAACTCTACGCAGGGATGAATCTTCCAATGGTGATTGAATTTATCAATGCGAGCCTGACAGGCGCAGATGCGGATTATAAGAGCCGTGCTGCAGAAAGCATTGTAAAAGTCAACGACCTGTTAGCGGGCTTCGATGATGACGAAGATGAATAAGATGTGACAACGTGAAAATCACAGGGAAAATAGGCGATAAGAGGATGGAGCGATGCTCCGACGATAATCGGTCTTTTTCCCAAAGATTTTAGTTGGAACTCGATTCAATAAGATGTGAAAACGTGAAAATCGTTAGAGCATCTTATATAGAATATACATGGGAATGGGGCTTAATCCCATTCCCATATTTAATAGGAAAAGAGGAATTCAATGCTACATTATACAAAAGAAGACTTGATTGAATTGGGTGCAGAAATTACGACACGTGAAATCTACCAACAGCCTGATGTATGGAAAGAAGCTTTTGAATCTTATCAAGCAAAACGTGAAGAAATTGTAGCTTTCCTACAAGGGATTGCTGATAAACATGACTATATCAAGGTTATCTTGACAGGTGCTGGGACTTCTGCTTATGTGGGAGATACCTTGGTACCTTACTTTAAGGAAGTCTATGACGAACGCAAATGGAATTTCAATGCTATTGCGACAACAGATATCGTTGCCAATCCAGAAACTTATTTGAAAAAAGATGTAGCGACTGTCCTTGTATCTTTTGCTCGTAGTGGGAACTCGCCTGAAAGTGTGGCGACTGTTGATTTGGCAAAAGCCTTAGTGGATGAGCTTTATCAAGTGACTATTACTTGCGCAGCAGATGGTAAATTGGCTCTTCAAGCTCATGGAGATGACCGCAATCTTTTGCTTTTGCAACCAGCTGCTTCTAATGATGCTGGATTTGCCATGACCTCTAGCTTTACGTCTATGATGTTGACAGCTCTCTTGGTCTTTGATCCTACAGAATTTGCTGTTAAAGCTGAACGTTTTGAAGTTGTATCTAGTCTTGCCCGTAAAGTTCTAGACAAGGCAGAAGATGTCAAAGAGCTTGTTGACCTAGACTTTAACCGTGTCATCTATCTAGGCGCTGGTCCTTTCTTTGGTCTTGCTCATGAAGCTCAGCTCAAGATTTTGGAATTGACAGCTGGCCAGGTGGCGACCATGTATGAAAGTCCAGTTGGCTTCCGTCACGGTCCAAAATCTCTTATCAACGAAAATACAGTTGTTTTGGTCTTTGGTACAACGACAGACTACACTCGCAAGTACGACTTGGACTTGGTTCGTGAAGTTGCGAGTGATCACATTGCTCGCCGTGTTGTGCTTTTGAGTGATCAAGCTTTTGGTCTTGAAAATGTCAAAGAAGTGGCCCTTGGTTGTGGCGGTGTCTTGAATGATATTTACAGTGTCTTCCCTTACATCATTTATGCCCAACTCTTTGCCCTTTTGACTTCACTCAAGGTAAAAAATAAACCAGATACACCGTCTCCTACAGGTACAGTAAACCGTGTGGTACAAGGTGTTATCATCCATGAATATCAAAAGTAATACTGTGTTTATAGATTCTTGATAAAAGAGTTTGTAAATCATACAAGTAAACCATAGATTGTCAGTAGGCTTTCTATGGTTTGTTTGCTTGAAAGAAATAGTAAAAGGAGAATAGAATGAAAGCATACACAGAGCGTGTATTTGGAAATGTTGAGGGCAAGGATGTCTTGGCCTATCGATTTGAGACAGACGGTGGCTACCAACTTGAGGTTATGACTTATGGTGCGACCATCTTGCGCTATGTCACACCTGACAAGACTGGAAATTTTGCCAATGTTATCTTGGGATTTGATGACTTTGATAGCTATGTAGGCAATAGCCCCAAACATGGAGCTAGCGTAGGTCCTGTGGCAGGCCGTATTGCAGGCGCGACATTTGAGCTCAATGGCAAGACCTATGACCTTGAAGTCAACAATGCTAGCAACTGTAACCATAGTGGTTCAACTGGTTGGGATTCCAGCTTGTTTGAATTGGTCGAGGTGAGCGACCATGGCTTGACTCTCTACACAGAGCGTACAGATGGGACGGGGGGATTTCCTGGAAATCTCAAGATTTGGATCAATTACCACTTAGAAGAAACAGGTGCCTATGAAATCAGCTACAAGATAACAACAGATCAGGATACGCTGGTTAATCCAACCAATCACAGCTACTTCAATTTGTCTGGTGATTTTACGCAGACGATTGACCGTCATGTTTTCCAACTAAATACAGAGGGCATTTACCCAATCGCTCCCGACGGTGTTCCGGACAAAACTCCAGATACTAGTCGTGATGTGGTTAAACACATCTACAATGGTGCCTTATTGAAAGACATCTTTGCAGAAGAAGATGAGCAAATCCAGCTGACATCAGGTTTGGATCACCCATTTGCCCTTCCTGCAGGTCATGACAATGCTGGTTTCCTTTATGACCAAAACTCAGGTCGCTTCTTGCTTTTCAAGACAGAGGCCCCTTGCTTTGTGGTCTACACAGCAAACTTTGTGGATGAAAGTGTCATCATAGGAGGTCGGCCAATGGTACAGCACAATGGGATTGCCCTTGAAGCGCAAGCTTTACCAGATGCTATTCACAGTGACCTCAAAGACCAAGTCATTCTCAAAGCCGGTCAAACCTTCACCAGTAAGACACGTTATGAGCTTGTTGTGAAGTAAAGAAAGCTAGGAAAAAGTCTTTAAATTTAGAAAAACACATATTGTCGGGTGCTGAAAGTTTGATAATATGTGTTTTATTATGGAAAGATTTATAGTTCGTTGAATCAATAGCAGGACAAATAAGTTTATAAAATATTATGAAAAATCAGTTTGAATTTCTCAATCAACTTGTTCATATTCTATTTCAATCTACTATACTTTCTCCTATTCTGAAATGATGTTATTACTCAGCATCTCTTGAGTTTTCTGGCTTGACTTTCTTGATGGAAGTTATATAATTGTTGTAATAATTTAAATTACAACAAAAAGGAGAAATATTTATGACCTATGAATATAAGAGTCACGTTTATTTAGCAGAGGCAGTTTTAAATGTAAAGGATTTGGCAAGTCAAATAGCCTTTTATCAGCAAATCATTGGTCTAGAACTCCTATCTCAAACTGAGATAGAGGCCGTTCTAGGCCTTGGTGGAAAAGCCTTGGTGCAGCTGGTTCAAACACAAGAGAGTGGAGAAGTAGGGGGACATTATGGCCTTTACCATCTGGCCATTCTCTTGCCGACACGAAAGGCATTGGCTGATGTCTTGAAACATCTGACAGATTTACAGATTCCTCTTGTCGGCGGTGCAGACCATGGTTACAGTGAGGCCCTTTATTTGGAGGATTTGGAGGAAAATGGCATTGAACTCTATCGAGATAAGCCGGTTTCCATATGGGATATTCGAGAAGACGGTCGTATTATAGGGGTCACTGAGGCCCTTGCGGCACAGGATATCTATGAGTTTGGGGAAAGAGTAGAGCCCTTTACTTTAGCAGATGGTACGAGAATGGGGCATATTCATCTTTCCGTCAAGGATAGTCGAAAGTCCAGCCAATTTTATCAAAAAGTGTTAGGGTTAGAGGATAAATTCAGTGTGCCTAGCGCTAGTTGGATTGCGGCTGGAGATTACCATCATCATTTGGCAGTCAACGAATGGGGAGGAAAAAATCTGGCTCCGCGTAAGCAAGGCTTGCCAGGCTTAGCCTTTTATGTCATTGAAATCGCACATAAAGAAGAACTGTTAACGATTGTCCAGAGAGCACAAGAAGTTGATGCACCAATCAAGTGGCTGACATCGAGCCAGCTGGAAATCACAGACCCAGACAGAATTGTGACTCGTATTCGTTTAGCAAGGTAAAACTGGAAAACTCTAGTAAATTATCAGTATGGCTAGTTTGCCTTTTGAAAAGTCTTTGATAACAGAACTGCGTGAACTGGATGGGCGAGAATTTTGACAAAGAAGCTGATTAGAGATATAATGAAGAAAAATCGAGCAAGGAAAAAGAAATGACAAACTCAAAGTATATTACTCGTTTGAAACGTTCAGAGGGTCAGTTGCGTGGAATTCAAAAGATGATTGAAGAAGATCGTGACTGTGCTGATATTGTGACGCAACTGACAGCCGTGAAATCTAGTGTGGAGCGCGTGATTGAGATGATAATTACCGAAAACCTTACTGAATGCATCAACCAGCCGCTAGATGATCCTGAAGCTCAAAAGGAACGTCTAGAAAAGGCTATCCGATACTTGATTAAACGGAAATAAATTAATGTTTTGAGACGATATTTGCAAAGGTCTATCTACTATTAGAATAGTTTAATTTGAATCAAAAGAGGCTAGAAAAAGTCTTTAAAATTAAAAAATGCATACTATCAGGTGTTGAAAACCTTGATAGTATGCGTTTTATTATGTGACTATTAGTCCGTCTCGCTCCGTTAGGTGCGAGACAAAAAAACCACCCGCTATGCGGGTGCGCGTCGAAGGTTATACAAAAAAACTCCAAACGCGATACAATAAAGGTGTTCAAGCCAATTGTAAAGCGAAAGGAGAAAAATATGGCACAAAAGGCACATAGTTTATCACACACAAAGTGGATGTGTAAATATCACATTGTGTTCACCCCTAAGTATAGACGAAAAGTCATTTATAATCAATATCGAAGTAGTTTAGGGGAAATATTTCATCGCTTATGTAGTTATAAAGGTGTTGAAATTATCGAGGGTCACTTAATGCCAGACCATGTACACATGTTAGTAAGTATTCCACCAAGGATAAGTGTTTCGAGTTTCATGGGTTATTTAAAAGGAAAAAGTGCACTCATGATGTTTGACAAACACGCCAATCTCAAGTACAAGTTTGGGATTCAGCATTTCTAATCGGAAGGTTATTATGTAAGTACGATGGGACTTAATGAAGCCACAATTAAGAAATAGATTCAAGATTAAAGAAATTATCCAGTGGATGATTTCTTCACGAGTATGAAAATTTGAGAACGAGTAAAGCATGATATAGCACTAGATAAATTAAGTGTAAAAGAATATGAGGATCCCTTTAGGGATAGTGGTAAGTAATACTAAAGCCTCTTTGAGAGGCAAGTGACGAGTCAAGAGCAATAAGGCTTGAACAAAGTGAAAGCCAGCGTCTTTAGGCGCTGGCTGGTAATTAGGGCTTATAGCCCTAGGACAAGCCACCCGTTTGACGGGTGGTCATGATTGTGGGGAGATTTATACTCTTCGAAAATCTCTTCAAACCACGTCAGCTTCACCTTGCCGTAGAAATATGTTCTTGACTTTGTCAGTCTTATCTACAACCTCAAAACAGTGTTTTGAGCAGCCTGCGGCTAGCTTCCTAGTTTGCTCTTTGATTTTCATTGAGTATTACTTCATTTTCTCCTGAAATTGAGTTTTTGCCCAGCTCCTTTTGATTATTCTACTTGACCGGGCCAAGCATTCATACCACCTTCTACATTGGTAACGGTGAGGCCTTGGGAGCTGAGAAATTGGCAGGCAGAGGCAGAACGTACTCCTCCTTGACAGATGACATGGTATGTACGGTCAGGCTTGAGTTCTTTGTAACCCTGCTCCAAAGTACTTAACGGAAGATTTTTGGCACCTGGTGCATGTCCCGCTTGGAATTCATGTGCTTCACGGACATCGATAAGTTCTAGATTTTCATTTTGATATTTTCCATAAAAGTCAGGCATGCTGATACTAGTTTCCATATTCTACTCCTTCTGGCTTAGCCATTTTGTATAGTGAATAAGCGCCGTCAAGGTTTTGGACGGTAAATCCTGCTTGTTTGAGGATACGCTCTGCGATATAGCTGCGCAAACCACTGTGGCAGCTAACGATGTAGGCTTGGTTCTTGTCTAGTTCGTCCAAGCGTTCCCGTAGTTCGTTTAGGGGGATGTGAATGGTGTCGACTTTGAGTCGACCACTTTGGAATTCGCCACTGGTCCGCACGTCTAGGAATTTCTTTCCAGCAGCCAGTTCGCCTTCGAGCTGGTACCATTGAACGTTGTCGCTGAGACCTTCGATAAGGTTCAAGGCTGCGTAACCCAGCATATTGACGGGATCCTTGGCAGAGCCAAATGGTGGCGCATATGTGAACTCCAATTCTGGTAAGTCAAAGACGGTGAGATTTCCCTTGATAGCAGTTGCCAGGATATCGATTCGCTTGTCAACGCCTTTCTTCCCAACTCCTTGGGCACCGTAGATTTTTCCAGTGGTTGGTTCGAAGAGGAGTTTCAAGGTCATATCAGTAGCGCCAGGATAATAACCGGCGTGGTCTTTTCCACTGACATGGAGTGCCTTGTAAGGAAGTTGATTCATGCGAAGGATATGCTCGCTAAGACCAGTCGAAGCAGCTGTCATATCAAAGGCACGAACGATAGCAGTACCGATACTGCCCTTGTTTGTACGACCGAGTCCTGCGATAACGTCCGCGACTTGGCGTCCCTGACGATTGGCAGGAGAAGCGAGAGAGATGAGAGCATCTTGGCCTGTAATCTCTTGCTTGACGACGATGGCATCCCCAACTGCAAAAATATCTTTTTGACTGGTTTCGTAATGTTCATCGACCAGTATTCCACCACGGAGTCCCAGTTCAATCCCCGCAGCTTTAGCCAGTCCATTTTCAGGTTCAACACCGACAGAAAGGATAGTGAGGTCAGAAGTGATCTTTTGACCGTTTTCAAGAACGATGACTTTTCCTTGGTCTTCAAATCGAGTCGCAGACTGAGAAGTGATAACGCGAACACCGTTTGCCAGCAATTCTGCTTGGACAAAGGCTGCCATTTCCTGATCTAATGGTGGCAAGACATGGGGTGCTTTCTCAATGATGGTAACTTGCAATCCACGTTTCGCTAGGTTTTCAGCCATTTCAAGTCCGATAAAGCCTGCACCGATAACGACAGCTTCTTTTGGATGATTGTCCAAGGCTGCCATAATTTCATCAAGATCAGGAACATTGCGAAGCGTGTAAGCATTCTTCGCTTCTGCCAAGCCTTCAATGGTAGGAACAAATGGTTTAGCTCCTGGGGAGAGGATCAACTTGTCGTAGCTTTCTGTGAATTCCTGTCCATCGTGTCGCACAGTCACAGTGTGCTCTGCTGGGGAAATACTGATGACCTCATGGAAAGGACGAACATCCAGATTAAAGCGTGCTTTGAGACTTTCAGGAGTTTGGACCAATAAACTATCACGGTTTGCAATTTCTCCTGAAACATAGTAAGGAAGTCCGCAGTTTGCAAAGGAAACAAAGGGACCTTTCTCAAAAATAGTGATTTCAGCGTCTTCCATGAGACGTCTGAGACGGGTTGCTGCTGACATACCACCTGCAACTCCCCCGACAATGATAATTTTCATTGACTTTCTCCTTTATACATCTAGATGATTTTACCTGTCCAAGCACTCATACCGCCTCGGACATTGATGACATCATAGCCTTTTTTCTTAAGCTTTTTCGCAGCTAGTTTGCTTCGCACACCAGAATGACAAATGACATAAAGTGTTTCTTTTGTCGCTGGTGTATAAGATCCGATTTCGGATAGAGGGACATTTTTGGCATTTTTGATATGACCTCTATGGAATTCCGTAGGCGTCCGAACATCCAGTAGCTGAATCGGTTCTCTGAGTTTAGCTTCTAACTCGCTAGTCGAAATACTGTCAATTTTTGTAAATAATAAGTGAAACATAGGCACCTCCAAATATACCCTTATGGGGTATATTAAACCATGAAGTCAAGCTTTTGTCAAGTAAGTTGAATTGATTAGTATTGTTTCTTTTTCAGTATACAAGATGCCAACTTACAAACTAAAGAGTTGGTTGATAGGTTAGTGAATAGAACCTGTCCTATTTACTTAACAACAATTATTTTCTTAGAAAACAACCTTTTCTGAAAACTGACAAACCTCAATACTAAGGCAAGAAAAAAACAAGCAAAGTCCTTGAAAAATCAGAGAAAATCAAGTATAATATGAGTAATCATTTGTCGTAGGTTTTGTCTGAAATATTGTCCAGACAAGGCTCACAGCAGTTAAATCTCCTGAAAAAGTCAGATTTAGCTGCTCTTTTTGTGCTTTTTTTCAGGATTTTGAGTGCTTGTAACAAAGACTTAAAGATTCTGAAAATTTATCAAGAGGACACGGTGATAGGGGTTTTTAAAACCATATGACGATTAGAAAAGCCTGATTGACAAGGCTTGGAACTTATTTACAAAGGAGAATCATCTTGGCAGGACATGACGTTCAATACGGGAAACATCGTACCCGTCGTAGTTTTTCAAGAATCAAAGAAGTTCTTGACTTACCAAATTTGATTGAAATTCAAACTGACTCATTCAAAGATTTCCTAGACCATGGTCTTAAGGAAGTATTTGAAGATGTATTGCCAATTTCAAACTTCACAGACACAATGGAGTTGGAATTTGTTGGATATGAAATCAAGGAACCAAAATACACGCTAGAAGAAGCTCGTATCCACGATGCTAGCTACTCAGCACCAATTTTTGTAACCTTCCGCTTGATCAATAAAGAAACAGGCGAAATCAAAACCCAAGAAGTTTTCTTTGGTGATTTCCCAATCATGACTGAAATGGGTACTTTCATCATCAATGGTGGTGAACGTATCATCGTATCTCAGTTGGTCCGCTCACCAGGTGTTTACTTTAACGATAAAGTTGATAAAAACGGTAAAGTGGGGTACGGGTCAACTGTTATCCCTAACCGTGGAGCTTGGTTGGAACTTGAAAGCGACTCAAAAGATATTGCCTACACTCGTATCGACCGTACTCGTAAGATTCCATTTACGACATTGGTGCGTGCTCTTGGTTTCTCAGGTGATGATGAAATTTTTGATATCTTTGGTGACAGCGAATTGGTTCGCAACACTGTTGAAAAAGATATCCACAAGAACCCAATGGACTCTCGTACCGACGAAGCTTTGAAAGAAATTTACGAACGTCTTCGTCCAGGTGAGCCTAAGACTGCTGAAAGCTCACGTAGCTTGCTTGTAGCTCGTTTCTTTGACCCACGTCGTTATGACTTGGCAGCTGTCGGTCGTTACAAAATCAATAAAAAACTCAATGTTAAAACACGCTTGCTTAACCAAACTATTGCGGAGCCATTGGTAGACCCTGAAACAGGAGAAATCTTGGTAGAAGCTGGTACAATCATGACTCGTAGCGTGATTGAAAGTATTGAAAGCCATTTGGATGGTGATTTGAACAAGATTGTTTACATTCCAAATGATGCAGCCGTTGTGACTGAGCCAGTTGTTCTTCAAAAATTCAAGGTTGTTGCACCAACTGATCCAGACCGCGTCGTAACAATCATTGGTAATGCTAATCCAGATGACAAGGTTCGTATCGTCACTCCTGCAGATATCCTTGCTGAGATGAGCTACTTCCTCAACTTGGCGGAAGGACTTGGCCGTGTAGATGATATCGACCATCTTGGAAACCGTCGTATCCGTGCGGTTGGTGAATTGCTTGCTAACCAAGTACGTCTTGGACTTTCTCGTATGGAACGTAATGTCCGTGAACGTATGTCTGTCCAGGACAACGAAGTCTTGACACCACAACAAATTATCAATATTCGTCCTGTAACAGCTGCAGTTAAAGAATTCTTTGGTTCATCACAGTTGTCACAGTTCATGGACCAACACAACCCGCTTTCTGAGTTGTCTCACAAACGCCGTTTGTCAGCCTTAGGACCTGGTGGTTTGACACGTGACCGCGCTGGATATGAAGTACGTGACGTGCACTACACTCACTACGGTCGTATGTGTCCAATCGAGACACCTGAAGGACCTAACATCGGTTTGATCAATAACTTGTCATCTTACGGACACTTGAATAAGTATGGTTTTGTTCAAACACCATACCGTAAAGTTGACCGTGAAACAGGTGTTGTTACGAACGAAATTGTTTGGTTGACAGCCGATGAAGAAGATGAATTTACTGTAGCACAGGCTAATTCTCGTCTGAATGAAGATGGAACATTTGCTGAGAAAGTTGTTATGGGACGTCACCAAGGGGTCAACCAAGAGTATCCAGCTAATGTTGTTGACTACATGGACGTATCACCAAAACAGGTAGTTGCCGTTGCGACAGCATGTATTCCTTTCTTGGAAAACGATGACTCCAACCGTGCCCTCATGGGAGCCAACATGCAACGTCAGGCTGTGCCATTGATTAATCCAAAAGCACCTTACGTTGGTACTGGTATGGAATACCAAGCAGCCCACGATTCAGGAGCTGCTGTGATTGCTCAGTATGACGGTAAAGTTACCTATGCAGATGCTGACAAGGTAGAAGTTCGTCGTGAAGATGGTTCATTGGACGTTTACCACATCCAAAAATTCCGTCGTTCAAACTCAGGTACTGCTTACAACCAACGTACGCTTGTTAAAGTTGGCGATGTCGTTGAAAAAGGCGATTTCATTGCTGACGGACCTTCTATGGAAAATGGAGAAATGGCGCTTGGACAAAACCCAATCGTTGCCTACATGACTTGGGAAGGTTACAACTTCGAGGATGCTGTTATCATGAGCGAACGCTTGGTGAAAGACGATGTCTACACATCTGTTCACCTTGAAGAATACGAATCAGAAACACGCGATACAAAGCTTGGGCCTGAAGAAATCACTCGCGAAATTCCAAACGTTGGTGAAGATGCCCTTAAAGACCTTGACGAAATGGGTATTATCCGTATCGGTGCTGAGGTTAAAGAAGGTGATATCCTTGTAGGTAAAGTAACACCTAAGGGTGAGAAAGACCTTTCAGCTGAAGAACGTCTCTTGCACGCTATCTTCGGAGATAAATCTCGTGAAGTGCGTGATACTTCTCTTCGTGTACCACACGGTGCCGATGGTGTCGTTCGTGATGTTAAGATCTTTACACGTGCAAATGGAGATGAGTTGCAATCAGGTGTCAACATGCTGGTTCGCGTCTACATCGCTCAAAAACGTAAGATCAAGGTCGGAGATAAGATGGCCGGACGTCACGGAAATAAAGGGGTTGTCTCTCGTATCGTTCCTGTAGAAGACATGCCTTACCTTCCAGATGGAACTCCAGTCGATATCATGTTGAACCCACTTGGGGTGCCATCACGTATGAATATCGGTCAGGTTATGGAGCTTCACCTTGGTATGGCTGCTCGTACTCTTGGTATTCACATCGCAACACCAGTCTTTGACGGAGCAAGTTCTGAAGACCTTTGGTCAACTGTTAAAGAAGCAGGTATGGATAGCGATGCCAAAACGATCCTTTACGATGGACGTACAGGTGAACCATTTGATAACCGTGTTTCTGTCGGAGTCATGTACATGATCAAACTCCACCACATGGTTGACGATAAATTGCACGCGCGTTCAGTCGGACCATACTCAACCGTTACTCAACAACCACTCGGAGGTAAAGCTCAGTTTGGTGGACAACGTTTCGGTGAGATGGAGGTTTGGGCTCTTGAAGCCTACGGTGCGTCAAATGTTCTTCAAGAAATCTTGACTTACAAGTCTGACGATATCAACGGACGTTTGAAAGCTTATGAAGCCATTACAAAAGGAAAACCAATTCCAAAACCAGGTGTTCCAGAATCCTTCCGAGTTCTTGTCAAAGAATTGCAATCTCTTGGTCTTGACATGCGTGTCCTTGACGAAGATGACCAAGAAGTGGAACTTCGTGACTTGGATGAAGGAATGGACGAAGATGTCATCCACGTAGATGACCTTGAAAAAGCCCGCGAAAAAGCAGCACAAGAGGCTAAAGCAGCCTTTGAAGCTGAAGAAGCTGAGAAAGCAACAAAAGCGGAAGCAACAGAAGAAGCTGCTGAAGAATAAGCAGTTCACTTAGAATAGAAAGGGAAGAAATAGTGGTTGATGTAAATCGTTTTAAAAGTATGCAAATCACCCTAGCTTCTCCAAGTAAAGTCCGTTCATGGTCTTATGGAGAAGTCAAAAAACCTGAAACAATCAATTACCGTACCTTGAAACCAGAACGTGAAGGACTCTTTGATGAAGTTATCTTTGGTCCTACAAAAGACTGGGAATGTGCTTGTGGTAAGTACAAACGCATTCGTTATAGAGGGATTGTTTGTGACCGTTGTGGGGTTGAAGTAACGCGTACGAAAGTTCGTCGTGAGCGTATGGGACACATCGAATTGAAAGCTCCTGTGTCTCACATCTGGTACTTCAAGGGGATTCCAAGCCGTATGGGCTTGACCCTTGATATGAGCCCTCGTGCCCTCGAGGAAGTGATCTACTTTGCGGCTTATGTGGTGATTGATCCTAAGGATACACCACTTGAGCACAAGTCTATCATGACAGAGCGCGAATACCGTGAGCGCTTGCGTGAGTATGGCTATGGATCATTCGTTGCCAAAATGGGTGCCGAAGCCATCCAAGACCTTTTAAAACAAGTAGATCTTGAAAAAGAAATTGCGGAACTCAAAGAAGAGTTGAAAACAGCGACTGGACAAAAACGTGTCAAAGCCATCCGTCGTTTGGATGTTTTGGATGCCTTTTACAAGTCTGGAAACAAACCTGAATGGATGATTCTCAATATCCTTCCAGTTATTCCACCAGATCTTCGTCCAATGTTGCAGTTGGATGGTGGCCGTTTTGCCTCATCTGACTTGAATGACCTTTACCGCCGTGTTATCAACCGTAACAACCGTTTGGCTCGTTTGCTTGAGTTGAATGCACCAGGTATTATCGTTCAAAATGAGAAGCGTATGCTTCAAGAAGCGGTTGACGCTTTGATTGACAATGGTCGTCGTGGTCGTCCAATCACAGGACCAGGTAGCCGTCCTCTTAAATCATTGAGCCACATGCTTAAAGGTAAACAAGGACGCTTCCGTCAAAACTTGCTCGGTAAACGTGTTGACTTCTCAGGACGTTCCGTTATCGCTGTTGGTCCAACTCTTAAGATGTACCAATGTGGTGTGCCACGTGAAATGGCGATCGAGCTCTTTAAACCATTCGTGATGCGTGAAATTGTCGCTCGTGATATCGTGCAAAACGTTAAGGCAGCTAAACGCTTGGTGGAACGTGGAGATGAACGCATCTGGGATATCCTCGAAGAAGTGATCAAAGAACACCCAGTACTTTTGAACCGCGCACCGACCCTTCACCGTTTGGGTATCCAAGCCTTCGAGCCAGTCTTGATTGATGGTAAGGCCCTTCGCTTGCACCCGCTTGTCTGTGAAGCCTACAATGCCGACTTTGACGGGGACCAAATGGCCATCCACGTACCGCTTTCAGAAGAAGCTCAAGCGGAAGCTCGTATCTTGATGTTGGCTGCTGAGCACATCTTGAACCCGAAAGATGGTAAACCAGTTGTTACTCCGTCTCAGGACATGGTTTTGGGTAACTACTACTTGACCATGGAAGAAGCTGGTCGTGAAGGGGAAGGAATGGTCTTCAAAGACCGTGACGAAGCGGTTATGGCTTACCGTAATGGTTATGTTCACCTCCACTCACGTGTTGGTATCGCAACAGATAGCCTCAACAAACCATGGACAGAAGAGCAAAAACACAAGGTCTTGCTTACAACGGTTGGTAAAATCCTCTTCAACGACATCATGCCAGAGGGTCTACCATACTTGCAAGAACCAAACAATGCCAACTTGACAGAAGGCGTTCCAGCTAAATATTTCTTGCCACTTGGTGGAGATATCAAGGAAGCTATCAGCAATCTTGAACTTAACCCTCCATTCAAGAAGAAAAACCTTGGGAATATCATCGCTGAAATCTTCAAACGTTTCCGTACGACAGAAACATCTGCCCTACTTGACCGTATGAAGAACCTCGGTTACCACCATTCAACTCTTGCAGGTTTGACAGTAGGTATCGCCGATATTCCAGTCGTTGAAGACAAGGCTGAAATCATCGAAGAATCACACAAACGTGTAGAACAAATCACAAAACAATTCCGTCGTGGTATGATCACAGATGACGAACGCTACAATGCTGTTACAGCTGAATGGCGTGCTGCCCGTGAAAAACTCGAGAAACGTTTGGTTGCCAACCAAGATCCTAAGAACCCAATCGTTATGATGATGGACTCTGGAGCCCGTGGTAACATCTCAAACTTCTCGCAGCTTGCCGGTATGCGTGGTCTGATGGCTGCTCCGAACGGACGCATCATGGAATTGCCAATCCTTTCAAACTTCCGCGAAGGTTTGTCAGTACTCGAAATGTTCTTCTCAACTCACGGTGCCCGTAAAGGTATGACCGATACGGCCCTTAAGACAGCCGACTCAGGTTACTTGACTCGTCGTTTGGTTGACGTTGCCCAAGACGTTATCATCCGTGAGGATGACTGTGGAACTGACCGTGGTCTCTTGATCCGTTCTATTACTGAAGGTAAAGAGATGATTGAGTCTC